>JBCCPD010000063.1:0-12649 GCA_039025075.1 Pseudomonadota bacterium
CGCCAAGCGACGCGGCGGCCGCCCTCGGCGACGGCGCCGCCGCCGCCGCGGCGATCTCGGCCTTGTTCGCCTTCGGCCCCGACGCCGCCGCGCTGGCGGACGGCTGGCCCGAGGACCCGGGCGCGGATCTGCCGGCGCCGCCGTCGGCCGCTCCGGGCCCTTTGACCGCGCCCTCCGCCCCGCTTGCCGAGGCGCAGCCCTCCGACGCGCAAGGGGCGCTCCCGGCCGCGTTCTCTGCTCCGCGAACGCCGGCCGCCGACGGGCCGATCCTCGACGCCGCCGCGCCGGCCCCTGCGCCCATGCAGGCGACCGCGCGGATCGCCTTCGCGCCGGCGATCGAATGGACAGCGCCGAACTACGACCCGAGCCCGTCGGACGACGACTGGGCCGAGCTCGAGCTGGCGCAAGACCCCGCCGTCCAGCTCGCCGCGCCGTCGGCTCCGTCGGCGCCGCCGGCCGCCGCCCAGCCCGCCGCCCAGCCCGCAGACCCGCCGCAGGCTTCGGACCCCGCGCCCTCGCCGGATCCCACGCCCGGAGAGGCCGCGCCGTCTCTGTCGGCCCCTCCCGCGCCCGCCCCGCCTGCAGAAGCTCCACCCGTGGAAGCTCCGCCCGTGGAAGCTCTACCGGTGGAAACTCCGCCCAGCGAAACTCCGCCCGCCGCAGCCATGCCTGGCCCCGACGAGGAAGCTCAGCCGGCCGCTGGCGCGCACGAACCACCAGCGGAAGCTCCACCCGTCGAAGCTCCGCCTGTCGAGGCTCCCCCCGCCGCAGCCATGCCCGAACCGCCCGCGGAAGCTCCGCCGCCCGCGGAAGCGCCCGAACCGCCAGCGGAAGCTCCCCCCGCCTCCCCGCCGCCCGTCGAAGCTTCGCGCGCCGAACCTCCGCCCGCCGCCGACGCGCCCGAGCCGCCCGCCGCCCGCCTCGCGCCGACGCAGTTCGACCTGCGCGACGCCGATCTCGGCGCGGACCGCGTGGCCGAGACCGCCCTCGCCGGCGACGGCGTCGGCATCGCCCTGTTCACCGACGGGTTGCCGGAGGGCGAAGACGTGCGCTTCGACGTCTCCGATCCCCGCTTCACGGTCGACCCGAACGGCGTCGTCCGCGTCGCCGAAGACGCGCGCTTCGACGCCGAGGCCGAGACATCCGCGACGCTGGTCGTCGTCGCCACCGCCTCCGGCGGCGCCACGCGGACGCAAAGCTTCGACATAGCCGTCGCCGACATCGACGAACACGCCGTCTCGGCGCCGCAGGACCGCGACGACGCTCCGAATGCGCTGGACGAGACCGCCGCCGCCGGAACTCCGGTCGGCATCGCCGTCTTCGCCGACGACGCGGACAGGGACGACGCCGCGGCCTACGTGCTCTCCGACGACCGCTTCGCCCTCGACGAGGCCGGCGTGGTCCGCGTCGCCGAAGGCGCCGTCTTCGACGCCGAAACCGAAGCCTCCATCGCCCTCGAGGTCACCGCGACCTCCACCGACGGCTCCATCGCCTCCCGCGTCTTCGACATCGCGGTCGAAGACGTCGACGAAGCGCCGACCGGGCTGACCGTCGAGGCCGCGGCGCCCAACGTCTTCGGCGCGACCGCCGCCCTCTCCGTCCGCATCGCCGGGGAGGCGTTCCGCGGCGATCCCAGATACAGGATCCTGGTCGACGGCGAAGAGGTCGCCTCGGGCGTGGTCGACTGGGCCCGCGACACGGTCGCCGACGGCATGTACGCCCGCGACGACGACGTGCGCGGCGCGGTCGACGATCCCGACGCCGTCTGGCGCGACATCGACGTCGAGATCCCTCTGCCGCCCGGCGGCATCGGCGAGGTGCGCGTCGAATTTCCCAAGGACGCCTATACCCGCGGCGTCGGCGACCGCAATCTGATCGTCGACCGCATCGCCATCGACGGCCATGAGATCGCCGCCGAACAGGCCGACTACGACCGACGGTCCGGCTCCGACATGGACGGGATGGAAACCCTCTACTGGAAAGGCGCGCGGGTCTTCGACGCCGCGCCCATCTTCGCCCAAGCCGCGCGGGAGGAGGTTCCGGAGGGCGTCGACCTCGCCGTCGTCGCGGGGGCCGAGGGCGCGGCGATCGCCAGGGTCTCGGCCGTCGATCCGGAGGGCCGGGAGCTGAGCTTCGACGCCTCCGATCCCCGCTTCGAGGTCGTCGACGGAACCCTGCGCCTGCGCGACGGCGAAACGCTGGACGCCTCGGCCGAACCGCGGATCCCCCTCGAGATCGCCGCGGTCGACGCCGGCGGCGCCCGCATCGCCGAGACCTTCGAGATCGCCGTCCTGCGCGCCCATGACGACGTCGATCTGACCGTGATCGACCAGGACGACGCCCATGCGGTCGTGGCCCGCGGGGCGCAGGCGGGCGACGAGGTGGGCCTCGACCTCGCCGCGGCCTTCGAGGGGCAGGAGACGACGGCCCGCTTCTCGGTCGACGATCCCCGCTTCGAGGTGGACGCGGACGGCGTCGTGCGCATCGCCGACGGCGCCATCTTCGCCCCGAACGAGACCGTGGCGCTCACCGTCGCCGCGGCCACGCCCCGCGGCCCGCAGGCGGAACGGGTCTTCGACGTGCTGGTGGAGGGCGAGGCGGCGCCGGTCGGCCCCAGGCCTCTGCTGCATCTCCGCGACTTCGGAGCGCCGGGCGACAACGTGTCCAACGAAGCGGGGGACGCGCATTACGGCGAGGTCCAGGCGGACGGCTGGACCTGGGTGCCGCCCTCCGCCGATTTCCAAATGGACGCCGGCGTGCTCGCCCTGTCCTGGGACGATCCCGGCGACGGGTCGGACTACGCCTTGTTCTCGCGCGATTCCCGGGGCTACGACGGCGGCGGGCATCTGCTGGTCACGGTGGAAGGCGACGCGGTCAAGGTCCGCCTGCAAAGCGACGAGGCCTCCATCTGGCTGGACGCGCCGATCGCGGCGGGCGAGACGAACGCCATGGCGGTGCGCTTCGGCTCCGACGGGACCGGCGGAGGCATGACGCTTTTCGTCAACGGCGAGGCGGTGGATGCCTCGGCCTATGACGGCGGCCTCGCCGGCAATGACGAGGGCATCGTCATCGGCGGCCGCGACTGGACGAGCGGCGACGGGGTCGAGAACAACGTCGACCGCGTCTTCGACGGCGAAATCCACGGCGTGATGCTGTTCGACGAGCGGCTCGACGACGCCTCCGTCGCCGCGCTCGACCCCGGCGCCGCGCCCGGCTACGCGGCCGAGAGCGCGGATCCGCCAGCGGACCCGGCCCCAACGCCTGATCCGACGCCCGATCCGACGCCGATCCTGCGCCTGACCGACTTCGACGACGACGGCGGCCATGTGGCGGACGAGACCGGTTCCGGCCATGACGGGCAGGTCCAGCCGGCCGGCTGGACCCTGGTCCAGGACAGCGCCGCCTTCGACATCCCCTCGGGCGCCGTGTCGCTCGCCTTCCGCGCGAACGACGTCACGTCGAACCAAGGGCTCTTCTCCCGCGATTCCATGGGCTACGACGACGGCGGCCACCTCTCCGTCTGGATCGAGGACGGCGAGCTCGTCGTGCGGCTGCAATCGGACAAGGCCAACTACTACGTCCGCGCCGACGTGACGGCGGGGGAGGCGACCTCGGCCGTCATCGCCTTCGGCCAAGGCGGCGACGGCGCGCCCGCCGGCCTGCGCCTCTATCTCAACGGAGAGCTGGCGGACGTCCACGCCTACGAGGGCGGCCTGATCGGCAATGACGAGCCCATCGTCATCGGCGCCACCCAGCGGCGCAGCGGCGACGGCAAGGCCAACCGGGTCGAAAGCGTTCTGGACGGCGAGATGCTGTCGGTCGAGCTCTACGATGAACCCCTCTCCCCCGATCAGATCCAGGATCTGGGCGCGCTCGGGCTCAAAGCCGCCTTCGCCGACGGCGACGGCGTTCTGGAATCGGCCGAAGCCGGCCCCGGCCTCGACGCCCACGACCCCGGCGACGGCCCGGTCGCGACGCTCAGCGTCGGGCCGGATCTCGACGACGCCGGCGGCTACGTTCTGCTCGACGACCCGTCGGCCAAGTTCGAGATCCGCGGCGACGCGCTCTGGCTGCGCGCGGGCGAAGGCCTCGACCACGAAACCGCGCCGAGCCACGGCCTGCGCGTGGGCGTCGTCGCCCGCGACGGTTCGGTCGACGCCTTCGACCTGCAAGTGGACGTGCTCGACGCGACGGGCTTCCGCAGAGGCGGCGACGGGGACGACGTCATCGCCGGCTCGGTCGAGAACGACGTGATCGTCGGGGGCCTGGGCGACGACGCGCTCTCGGGCGGCGACGGTGACGACGTCTTCGTCAACGAAGGCGCGCGCCAGGGCCTCGACCGCATCGACGGCGGCGCGGGCGAGGACGCTCTGCGCGGCGGCGCCGGCGACGACGTCTTCTGGGTAGACGACGGCTTCGCGAACCTCGCCTCGGTGGAGCGGATCGAAGGCGGCGGCGGCCACGACGTTCTGCGCGGCACGCAGGACGACGACGTGCTGAACCTCTTCGCCGCCCCCGAGCTCTCCGACGTCGAGGCGGTTCAGGGCGGGGCCGGCGACGACGTCCTCATCGCCGACGACGCCGGACGCAGGCTGGAAGGCGGCGCCGGAAACGACGCTTTGGTGGGCGGCGATGGCGCCGACGTACTCGTGGGCGGCGCCGGCGACGACGTCTTTTCGGGGGTCCAGGGCGGCGACGTCGTGCAGGGCGGCGAAGGCGATCTCGACGCCCTCAACCTCGCCGAGCTGTCCGAGGACGGCGCGCGCGACTGGACGCTGGAGCTGGACGACGGGGCCGAGCTGCGGTCCGACGAAGACGGCGTGATCGACCTGAGCGAAGACGCCTCGGGCGAGATCATCTTCGAGGACGGATCGAGCATGGAGTTCACGCAGATCGAGCAGATCAACTACTGACTGCCGCGCCCTGGACGCCGATGTCTACGAAAGCGCGCCGGGCGATCTGGTCGGAGTGGCAGGATTCGAACCTGCGGCCCCTGCCTCCCGAAGACAGTGCTCTACCAGGCTGAGCTACACTCCGATCCGTCTGGCGCGAGCGCGGCGATAGCAGGGGGCGCGGACGGTGACAAGCCCCGCCGCCCTGCGCCGGCCCGCCGGCCCGCGCGCCGCCCGAGATGCGCTCAAGATGGGCCCAAGATAGGTCCAAGATGCGTCATGTCGGGCGCCGACGCGCGGCGGCGCTGCGTGGGGGAAGCGTGGGGGCAGAGCCGGCGGCGCCTTGAAGCAGGGCCGGCCGATCCCTATGGTCCGCCCCGCGTTGGGGCGTCGCCAAGTGGTAAGGCAGCGGTTTTTGGTACCGCCATTCGCAGGTTCGAATCCTGCCGCCCCAGCCAACGCCGGCCAAGCAACGCCCGCCAGCCGACGCCCCCAGCCCAGGCACCCGACCCCTCGCGCCCGGCCGGCCGCGCACGCGCCCGGCGCGCGACCCGGATCCGACCGCGCGACGGCGTCCCGCCCTACCGCGCCGCCGCCTGCGCCGCCTGCTTGCGGCGCAGGGCGCCCTGGGCCAGGCAGGCCGCCTCCGCCTCCGCCAGGCTGGCGCAGCCCTGGCGCGCCAGCACCGGCATCAGCGTCACGAAGGCCTCCGCCGTCATCCGCGCGTCGCCCAGCGCCGTGTGCCGCAGCGCCGGATCCGCCTCCACCCCCAGACGGCGCGCCACGCCGTCGAGCGTATGGTCGCTCTCGTCCGGCCAGGCCACCGCGCTCAGCAGCACCGTGTCGAGCACCGGATGGTCGAAGCGCACCCCCGCCGCCCCCTCGGCCCGCCGCAGGAAGGCCAGGTCGAACGGCGCGTTGTGCGCCACAAGCGCCGCGCCCTCGGCGAAGCGATGGAACGCGCCGACCGCCTCGGCCGCCGCCGGCGCGCCCGCCACCATCGCATCGTCGATGCCGTGGATCGCGGTGGAGGGCGGCGGGATCGCGCGCCTCGGGTTCACCAGCGTCTCGAACACCTCGCCGCGCAGCACCCGGCCGCCGGCGATCCGCACGGCGCCGATCTGCACGATCTCGTCCCCCGCCGCGGGATGCAGTCCCGTCGTCTCGGTGTCGAAGACCACGAAGACGGCCGCGTCCAGCGGCGCGTCCGGGCCTGCGGCGGGCCGCTCCATCACGCCGAAATCATAGAACTCGGGCCGCGCCGCGATCCGCGCCGCCGCGCCGGCCGCGGCCTGGCCCAGCGGGTCCCGCAGGGTCAGCACGTAGCCCTCCGTCGCGTCCGGCCCGCGCACCAGCGCCAGCCGGCCGCGCAGCAACCCGCCTCCGCCCCCAAAGGGCGAGACAGGCAGCAGCACCCGCAACGGCTCCTCGGCCCCGGCCTCCAAGGCCTGAAGACCGTCCGCCAAGGGCCCGGCCTCCGCCGCCGGGGCGAAACGACGGCCGAGGCCCAGCGCGCCGCACCCATCCAGCATGCGCCGGGCCTGATCGTTGCACAGGGCGATGCGGTGATCGGGCGTGCACACGACCACCCCCTCGGCCAGATCGCCCAGAACCGCCTCCAGCCGGTGGGTCTGGCGCGCCAGCTCCGCCGTGCGGCGCGCCACCTGGGCGTTCAGCCCGGCCCGCGCCTCGCTCAGCGCCGCGCCGATCTCCTGCGCCGCCGGCGCCAAAGCGCCCAGATACCGCGCCGCGCCCTCCTCGACCGGCGCGTCCACCGGCGCGCGGGCCCGCGTGGTCATCTCGGCGGCCAAGCGCAGCATCGGCCTGGCGACGTTCTCGTCGAACATCAGCCAGACCCAGAGGCACAGCGCGCTCAGCCCAAGGGCGGAGACCGCGCCGGCCAGCAGCAGCGCCTCCGCGGCCGCGCCCCGCGCGCCCTCGGGCGCGCGGCTCAACGCCCACAGCGCGCCGCCGGCGATCAGCGCCGCGCCCCCCGCGGCCAGCAGAGCGAAAAACAGAAACACCCTCAGGCGCAGCGGGATCCGGTCATGCCAGGCGCCGGCCGCGCCCTCGGTCGCGCCCTCGCCCGCGCGCGCCGGCGCGGCCCCGGCGCGAGGGGGGTCGATCCCCCCGAGCGGCGTCTCCCTCAGATCCCGCGCAACGTTCGAGCCGTCTTCGGGCATGATCCGTCTCCTCCGCTCCGGCGGCGCCTCTGCGGGCGCCTCGCCGGGTCACGCGCACAGCGCCGCGCGCAAGGGCTCCCCCTCGTCCATCCGGCGCCAGCGATCCACCCGCGGGGCGCCGTCCTCGTCGAACGCCACGCCGTCGGCGATGTCGGCGCGCCGCCCGCCGGCGCAGTCCACCAGCACCGGCGCCACGACCGTCGGGGCGAAGCGCTGCATCAGGATCACGTTGGCGATCACCATATGCGGCACGTCGGGATTGCGCCGCGCCGCGCCCGCATCGATGGCGGAAAAGCGCAGCACCTGAGGCGCCGCATAGCTCCACGGCCGCCACATCGCCCGGCTCTCGATCGCCTCCAGCACCACCACGCCCTCCGGCAGCGCCGCCACGGTGCGCCCGTGCCACGAATACTCCGACCAGATGGAATATCCCAGCAGCCCGGCCCCGGCGGCCGCAGGCACCAGCCATTTCGGCGCCGCCGGCGCGACCCGGCGCAGCAGCATCGCCAGGCCCGCCGCCGCGACGGCCGCCACGATCGCGGCGATCAGCTCGAAGATCACGTCAGCGTCCCCCGCCCCTGCGCCGCCGCCGACTGCATCGTCTTGACCACCGCGAAGGCGTCGCGCAGATGCCCGCGCTCCAGCTCCGACAGCTCGGCGACCGGCAGGACGTTGTCGGGCCTGTCGCCGCGCCGCGCCTGGCGCGCCTGGTGGCGAAGCCGGGTCTCGGCGATGAAGTCGTAGGCGTCCAGCAGGTCATGGCCGCCCGAGGCGGACATCGAGCCCAGCTCCGCCGCCGCCGTCAGGCGCGCGCGCGTGTTCGCCGGCTCGATCCGCCGCTGCATCGCATGAATGCGCGCCAGGTCGATCACCGGCACGACGCCGCCCATCTTCAGGTCGATCGCCGCCTTGTGGGCGCCGGCCCGCACGGTCGAAAGCCCGCCCAGCAGCCCCAAGGGCGGGTGATGCTTGAGACTGTTGGAGACCATGTGGGCCAGAAAGATCGAGTTCTTCGACGCCGCCTCCAACGTCTCCCGATGCAGACCCTCGAAAAGCGTCTCGTCCCCGGCGATGGGCCGCAGGTCGAACATGACCGAGGCGAGCATCTGCGCCTCCGGATCCGGCTTGGCGATCCAGCGCTCGAAATAGCCGCGCCAGGTCGCGACCGGCTTTCGCCAGCGATCCGCGGTCGCCATCATGTCGCCGGGGCAGAGGAACCAGCCGGCCTCGTCCAGCCCCTCGCACACGAACCGGGCCAACGCCTGGAACCAAGCGTCATGCTCCGGCCGCGCCTCGTCGGAGAGGATCAGGCAGTTGTCCTGGTCGGACAGGCCCGTCTGCTCCTGCCGCCCTTGCGACCCGCAGGCGGCCCAGAGCCACGGAACCGGGGCCGCGCCCAGCTCCGCCTCGCCCAGCGCCAGCAGCCGGCGCGTCGCCGCATCCGCCACGTCCGTCACCAGCCGCGTCACCGCCTGGTGCCGCGCGCCCGAGCCGACCAGCAGGGCCAGCAACTCGGGGATCCGCGCCGCCGCCGTCTTGATGGCCGTGGCGTCGCGCGCATGGAGAATATCGCCGATCAAGTGCCCTGCGTTCACGCCTTGGGCGCGGATCAGATCGGTCTGGGTCACGATCCCCACCAGGCGCCCCGCCACGGCCACCGGCACGTGGCTGATCCGCCGCTCGGTCATCAGCATCAGCGCGTCGGCGCCCAAAGCGTCCGGCGGCAGGGCGGTGACCCGCTCGGTCATCGCGCCGCGCAGCGGGGCGGCGCCGTCGAGCCCTCGCGCCAGCACCCGCGACGCCAGATCGCCCGTCGTCAGAATGCCGCGCAGCATCCCCGCCTCGGCGACCATCACGCAGGAGATGCCGCGCTCCGCCATCACCGTCGCCGCGTCGGCGACCGTGGCGCCCGGCGGCACGGTCGCCGGGTCCGGCGTCATCAGATCCGACAGCGGCCTCGCCAGAAAGTCCGCGCCCTGATCCTCCCGCCGCGCCGGCAGGTTGGGGCGGGCGCCGTCGCCGGCCGCGTCGGTCTGCGCAATGTCGGAGGCGTCCTGCATGAAAGCTCGGGTCCTTGCCGAAGGCGCCGCCGGGCGACGGCGCGAAGCTCGCGGAGCAAGATCGAAAGGGCGCGCCCGGCAGGTTGCGGCCGGGCGCGCCTCGCGGCGGAGCGGGGGCGCGGCGCGCGGCCCGAGGAAAGCTCCTCGGACCGCCGCCTCGCCTCAGTGGCCGGTCGCGGCCCCTGCGCCGCGGGGCACCCGGATGCTCTCGACGAGATCCTGGATGTCCTGCGGCGGCTCCTGCGTGGCGCGGCTGACGAAGATCGCCACCGCGAAGTTCAGCAGGGCGCCCACGGACCCGATGCTCAGCGGAGAGATGCAGAACAGCCAGTTCGCGGCCACGTCGTCGAGCATGTTGGTGCCCGGGATGAAGAGCCAGCCCTTGTAGGTGAAGATGTAGACGAGGGTGAAGACGAGGCCCGTCAGCATGCCGGCCACTGCGCCGACATTGTTCACCCGCTTGGAGAAGATGCCCATCATCAGCGCCGGGAAGATCGAGGCCGCCGCCAGCCCGAAGGCCAAGGCCACCGTCTGCGCCGCGAAGCCCGGGGGGTTGAGCCCCAGCCAGGTCGCCACGCCGATCGCCACCGCCATCGCGATCCGGGCGCTCAGCAGCTCGCCCTTCTCGGAGATGTCGGGGTTCAGCGCGCCCTTGATCAGATCGTGGCTGATCGCCGAGCTGATCGCCAGCAGCAGACCCGCCGCCGTCGACAGCGCCGCCGCCAGACCGCCGGCCGCGACCAGCGCGATCACCCAGCCCGGAAGCCGCGCGATCTCGGGGTTGGCCAGCACCAGGATGTCCCGGTTCACCGACAGCTCGGACCCGGCCCAGCCGTTGGCCTCCGCCGTGGCGGCGAAGCTCTCGGACGTGTCGTTGTACCACTGGATGCGGCCGTCGCCGTTCTTGTCCTCGAACTTCAGAAGCCCGGTGACCTCCCAGTTCTTCATCCAGTCGGGACGCTCCTCATAGGCGATGCTCTCCTGCTGCGGACCGTTCGGATACACCGTGTCGATCAGGTTCAGCCGCGCCATGGCGCCCACGGCCGGGGCCGTCAGGTACAGCAGCGCGATGAAGACCAGCGCCCAGCCGGCGGACCAGCGCGCGTCGGCCACCTTGGGCACGGTGAAGAAGCGGATGATCACATGCGGCAGGCCCGCGGTGCCGATCATCAGCGACAGGGTGAACAGCACCATGTTCAGCGTGTTGCTGTGGTGCCCGGTGTAGGAGTTGAAGCCCAGATCCTGCACCACCAGGTTCAGCGTCGTCAGCAGCGGCTGACCCGACGAAGTGTGCTCGCTGAAAAGGCCGATCGCCGGGATCGCGGCGCCGGTCAGCTGCAACGAGATGAAGATCGCCGGGATCGTGTAGGCCGTGATCAGCACGCAGTACTGCGCGACCTGGGTGTAGGTGACGCCCTTCATGCCGCCCAGAACGGCGTAGAAGAACACCACGCCCGCGCCGATCAGCAGCCCGGCGGTGTTCGACACCTCAAGGAACCGGCTGAAGGCGACGCCCACGCCCGTCATCTGCCCGATCACGTAGGTGACCGAGGCGACGATCAGGCAGACCACCGCCACCATGCGCGCGGTCTGGCTGTAGAACCGGTCGCCGATGAACTCGGGCACCGTGAACTTGCCGAACTTGCGCAGGTAGGGCGCGAGCAGCAGCGCCAGCAGCACGTAGCCGCCGGTCCAGCCCATCAGGAAGCTGGAGTTGTCATAGCCGGTGAAGGCGATCAGCCCGGCCATGGAGATGAAGGAGGCCGCCGACATCCAGTCGGCCGCCGTGGCCATGCCGTTGGTGACCGGATGGACGCCGCGTCCGGCGGCGTAGAACTCGCTGGTGGAGCCTGCCCGGGCCCAGACCGCGATCCCGATGTAGAGCGCGAAGGTGCCGCCTACGAACAGGAGGTTGAGGACGTATTGATCCATGGCTCAGGTCACTCCTCGTCGACGCCGTGCTGACGGTCGAGCGCGTTCATCCGCCAGGCGTAGAAGAAGATCAGCGCCAGGAAGACCAGGATCGACCCCTGCTGCGCGAACCAGAACCCCAGATCGGCGCCGCCTATCTCGATGCCGGACAAAAGCGGGCGAAGGATGATCCCGAACCCGAAGGAACAGACGGCCCAGACCACAAGGCACCCTTTCACCAGCCGGATGTTGCTGGCCCAATAGGTGCGCGCTTCCGGGGTCGCCCCCGCATCGTTCATCACTGCCATGGTTTCGGTCTCCCTAGGTCTTCTTGCGTTTGGTTTTGCATGTCACCGAACCTCCGCGAGGTCGGCGTCGTTTCCGGCAGCTTCCTTCGCCGCCGGCTTCGGTCGAATGACCGAGATCAACTCCCGCGTGACTCTTTCGATGGAGGCCATCGCGTCGACGCGGGCGATCAGACCCTGATCCTGGTAGCGTCCGATCAGGGGGGCGGTTTCGGCGTGGTAGGCGCGCAGGCGCTCCCGCACCGTCTCCGCGTCGTCGTCGGCCCGGCGCTTGAACGCCGCGCCGCCGCATTGCGGGCAGACCCCGCCAGGGGCCGGCTTGAACCTGTCGTGGAACCCTTCGCCGCAGTCGACGCAGGCGAACCGGCCGGAGATCCGCTCCACCATCGCCGCGTCGTCGACCTCGAGCGAGACGACGATCGACAGCAGCCGCCCCGCCTCGGCCATGAGCCCGTCCAGCGCCTCCGCCTGGGCCAAGGTCCGCGGAAAGCCGTCGAAGATGATGCCGTTGCCCAGGCCTCCCTGGGCCAGCCGTTCGCGCACGATGTCGACGACGATCTCGTCGGAGACGAGATCTCCCGCCTCCATCACCGCCTTGGCGGCCTTGCCCGCCGGAGTGCCCGCCCCCGCGGCCGCGCGCAGCATGTCGCCGGTCGACAGCTGCACGAGCCCCAGCCGCTCCACCAGCATCTTCGCCTGAGTGCCCTTGCCGGCGCCCGGAGGGCCCAGAAGGATCAGATCGGTCGCTCTGTGCATGATCGTCCCTCCTACCCGGCCGCCGCCGCGCCCATGATCTCGTCATGGCCGTCGATCAGGTCCTGAACCACGCCGGGATCGGCGAGGGTCGAGGTGTCGCCCAAGCCGCCCGCGTCGTTCTCGGCGATCTTGCGCAGGATCCGCCGCATGATCTTTCCGCTGCGGGTCTTGGGCAGGCCCGGCGCCCACTGGATCACGTCGGGCTTGGCGATGGGCCCGATCTCCGTGCGCACCCATTGGACCAGCTCGGCGCGCAGCGCCTCGGTGGGCGCCACGCCCTCCATCAGCGTCACGTAGCAATAGATGCCCTGACCTTTGAGATCATGCGGGAAGCCGACCACCGCGGCCTCGGCGACCTTGGCATGGGCGACCAGAGCGCTTTCCACCTCCGCCGTGCCCATCCGGTGGCCCGACACGTTGATCACGTCGTCGACGCGCCCGGTGATCCAATAATCCCCGTCCGCGTCCCGCCGGCAGCCGTCGCCGGAGAAATAGCAGCCCTTGAACATCTCGAAATACGCGCTGACGAAGCGTTCATGGTC
>JBCCPD010000064.1:0-12610 GCA_039025075.1 Pseudomonadota bacterium
GGACGAGGGCCGCCGCGCGCAGCACGGCGAGGCGGCGCGCGCCGGGACGGGGATGCGCCGCGGAACGGGGACCATAGGCGATGCGTGATCTCGCGAGGCTCTACAACGACCACTTCGGCTTGACCGAGCGGCCGTTCTCGCTGCTGCCGGACCCCGATTTCATCTATTGGGCCGCGCCCCATTCCAAGGCCTACACCATGCTCGAGTACGGCATGGCCACCCATGCGCCGATCACCCTGATCACCGGAGAGATCGGGTCCGGCAAGACCACCTTGGTGCGCAAGCTGCTGGACGACATACCGATGGACTACTCCATCGGCCTGGTGTCGAACGCCCAGGGCGACCGGGGAGAGCTGCTGCATTGGGTTCTGATGAGCCTCGGACAGCCGGCGGACCCGAACGAGGGCTATGTGCGCCTCTTCCAGCAGTTCCAGGAATTCCTCATCGAGGAATACGCGGCCGGCCGGCGCACGGCTCTGATCTTCGACGAGGCGCAGAACCTGTCGCCCATGGCGCTCGAAGAGCTGCGCATGTTCTCCAACATCAACGCCGACAAGGACGAGCTTCTGCAGCTGATCCTGGTGGGCCAGCCGGAGCTGCGGGACCTGGTGCGCCGCCCCGGCCTGCAGCAATTCGCCCAGCGCATCGCCTCCGAATTCCATCTTCGCGCGCTGGAGCCGGACGAGACCGACGCCTATATCCGCCACCGGCTGGAGCATGCGGGCGCGAAGCGCGACATCGTCACGCCCCAAGCGCGCGCCGTGATCCACCGCGCCGCCCGCGGCATTCCCCGGCTGGTCAACCAGCTGGCCGACTACGCCCTCGTCTACGCCTTCGCCGAAGAGCATGACGAGGTGACGGAAACCACGGTCCGCGACGTGCTCGCCGACCGGCTTCAATACGGCGTCTTCTCGGACCCTGACGCGCCCGAGGCGCCGCCGGGCGACGCGCCGTCGGCCCGGCCGGCCGGCGACGCGCGGACCGAGGAGAACGTCTTCTACGGCGCTTGGGACCGTCGGTCCTGAGGCCCTCGCATAGGACGCTCACGCCATGCTCGACACGCTTGATCCGCGCTATCTGCTCTCGATCTTCATGCGACGCTTCCCGGCGTTCCTGCTGACGGCGATCCTCATCTTCTCGGGCTTCGCCGCCGCGGCCTTCCTGCTGCCGGCGACCTACACGTCGAGCGCGCGGATCCTGGTGGAATCCCAGCAGATCCCCACCAATCTGGTGCAGTCCACCGTCGCCTCCGCCGCGGCGGAACGGCTGCGCGTGATCGAGCAGCGCCTGATGACACGCGAGAACCTGCTGGAAATCGCGCGCCAGCACCGCGTCTTCGCCGACCGGCGGGACCTTTCGCCGTCCGAGATCGTCTCGGCCATGCGCGGCGGCACCCGCTTCCGCCAGGCCAATCTGGGCGGACGCGGCGGCCGGGCGCTGATGTTCACGGTGTCCTTCTCCGCCTCCAACGGCGACATCGCCGCGAAGGTCGTGTCCGAATACGTGACCCGGCTGCTGGAGGACAACCGCAAGATCCGGACGGAGCGCGCGGCCGACACCTACCAGTTCTTCGACCAGGAATCCGATCGCCTGATCCGCGAGCTGACGGCGATCGAGACCGAGATCGTCGAGTTCAAGCGCGCCAACCGCGAAACGCTGCCCGAAACCCTGGGCTTCCGCACCAACGACCTGACGCGCGTGCAGCAGCGCCAGCAGCTGCTGGACCGCGAGATGGCGGACATCAGCGACCGCCGCGGCAAGCTGCTGGACCTGCGCCAACGGCCCGAGGCCCTGGCAGACCTGCGGCGGGAGCCCTCGCCGGCCGAGCGTCAGCTGAAGCAGCTGCAGGACGTGCGCGCCCTGCGCATCGCGATCCTGTCGGAAAACCACCCGGAGATCCGATCCATCGACGTGCGCATCGGCGCGTTGGAGCGGGTGATTGCGCGGGAAGAGCAGACGCGCAGCGACGCCAGTGGCGCGGAGTTCCAGGCCGTGGTCACCGAAAACATGCGCCGCATCGATCAGGAGCTGGAGCTGATCGATCAGGAGCTCGAGCAGATGGAGGACGAGCTCATCTCGTTGGAGCGCCGCGAGGCGGAGCTGGAGCGCTCCATCTCAGAGACGCCGAACACGCAGATGTCGCTCAACTCCCTGCAGCGTGACTACGCCAACCTGCAGGGCCAGTACACCAACGCCCAGGCCAAGCTGGCCGTCTCGGCCACCGGCGAGCAGCTGGAGCTGACCCAGCAGGCCGAGCGCTTCGAGGTGATCGAGCAGGCCCAGGCCCCCGAAACGCCGGACAAGCCGGACCGCTTCATGATCCTCGTCATGGGCGTCGGCGGCGGCGCGGGCGCCGGCCTCGGCCTGATCGTGCTGCTGGAGTTCCTCAACCGCGCGGTGCGCCGCCCTTCGGACGTCGTCTCCGCTCTGCAGCAGCAGCCTTTGGCGGTGATCCCCTACATCTACACGGACGTCGAGCTGACGCGCCGCAGCCGGGTCAAGTGGGCGCTGATCGTCACCATCGTCTCGGGCATCGTGGGCCTGACCGTCGTCACGCACCTGTTCTACCTGCCGCTGGACCTTCTCGCCCGCCAGGCGATGGAGACGACGCAGATCGACTCGGTGCTCGAACTCATCCGCAGCCGCCTCGACATGTGACGGCCCTCGCCGGGCGACGGCGGCGCGCCGGCCTCGCCCGGCGCCGCCTCTCCCGCGCCGACCTTTCGGAGACCCCGCGCCATGGAACGCATCAAGGCCGCCATCACCCGCGCCAAGCTCGCCCGCGGCGACGCGCCCCCTCCGCTCGGCGGACTGCCCGGCGGCGCGCCCTTGGCCGCCCCCGTCCTGCGGCGCGGGGCCGACGCCTGGTCCCGCCTGAAGGAAGTGGAGCTGAACGAAGAGCATCTGATCAACAACCGCATCGTCACCTTCTCCAAGGACGATCCGGCGCATGTGCCCTTCGACATCCTGCGCACCAAGATCATGCGCCTGCTGGAGACGAACGGCTGGTCCACCATCGCCGTGACCTCCCCGACCCAGGCCTGCGGCAAGACCATGATCGCGACGAACCTCGCCTTCTCCTTCGCCCGCCAGAGGGCGACGCGGGCGGTGCTGTCGGATGTCGATCTCAAGCGCCCGCAGTTGCGCAAGGTGCTGGGCTTCGACACGGACCTGTCGATGGGCGACTACCTGATGGGCGGCATCGCGCCCGAGGACTTCTACGTCCGCGTGGGCGAGAACCTGGCCGTCGGCGGCACCCAGCAGTCCTTCCGCCACTCGGCCGAGCTGCTGCAGCACCCCGACGCCGCACGGGCGCTGCAGACCATGCAGGACACGCTCAACCCCGACGTGGTGATCTACGACCTGCCGCCCATGCTCGCCTCCGACGACGCGATGTCCTTCATGTCCTACGTGGACTGCGCCCTGCTGATCGCCGCCGCGGGCACCACCACGGCGCGCAACCTCGACGATTGCGAGCGGCAGCTGTCGGAGCTGGTGCCCATCGCCGGCGTGATCCTCAACAAGTACGACCTGAAGTCGGAGTCCTACTCCTACTACGAGTACGACTACATCTGATCGCGTCCGCGCGCGCCCGCCAGCTCAGGCGGGAGGCGCCTCCGGAAGGTCCAGCTGCGGCGCCATCTCCCGAATCTCCGACCAGATGGCGGCGCGGAAAGCCTCGGGCGAGAAGCGCGCCGCTTGGGCGGCCGGCGCGGCGGGGTCCAGACCCAGCTCCACCTCCGCCTCGAAGCGCTGGATCGCCGCGGTCAGCGCCTCCGGCGTCTGCGCGTCGAACAGAACGCCCGTCTCGCCGTCCCGCACCGTGTCCATCGCCCCGCCCCGCCCATAGGCAACGACGGCGCGGCCGGAGGCCATGGCCTCCAGCGGCACGATGCCGAAATCCTCCATCGCCGGAAACAGCAGCGCCCGGCTGTCGCGGTAGAGCGCGGCCATGTCCACATCCGGCACGCGGCCCAGGAACTCCACGCCCTCCGGCGGGTCTCGCTTCAGCCGCTCCGCCTCCGACCCCGATCCAGCCACGCGCAGGGGCCGACCGAGCCGCCGGCACGCCTCGATCGCGAGATCCGCCCGCTTGTAGGGCACCAGCTCCGACAAAAAGAGATACGGCGCCTCGGGCCCCGGCGCCGGCGACGGGCGGTAGGCCTCCAGGTCCACCGGCGGGTGCACCACCGACGCCTCCCGCCCCCAGGACCGGCGCACCCGCTGCGCGACGAAGTTGGAGTTCGCCACGATCCGGTCCACGCGCTGGGCGCTGACCGCGTCCCAGACCCGCATGCGCGCCGCCACATGGCCGAACACCGCCCGCCCGACCCGGCCCAGCCCGGCCTTGTAGGCGTGGTACTGGTCCCAAAGATAGCGCATGGGCGAGTGGCAATAGCACAGATGCGGCGTCTCCGGCGGCACGATCACGCCCTTGGCCGGCCCGCTTTCGGAGCTGAGCACCAAGTCGTAGCCGCTCAGATCCAGCTCCTCCAACGCACGGGGCATCAGTCCGAGATACTTCTGGTAGTGCTTCCGGCCGCCGGGCAGGCGGGCGATGAAGGTCTCGGTGATGGAATGGCGGCGCAGGGCGGGGCTCAGGTTCTCCGGCACGCAGACATGGGCGTAGAGGTCCGCCTCAGGGAAGAGGGCGCAGAGCTGCTCCAGCACCCGCTCTCCGCCGCGCATGCCGACCAGCCAGTAGTGAACGATGGCGACGCGCACGGCCGACCCCCCCCCTGAAGATGGACCCGGCGCAAATGGAAACGGCGCGGAAGACCGCGCCGTGCCCAAGGTCAGGTCCGTCTCGCTCGCCTTATCGTCCCGTGGGGAAAACCACCACCAGACCGGTGCGCAGGATGATCTTCAGATCGCGCAGCGGGGTGATCGAGGCGAGGTAGTCGAGGTCGAGCTGCACCCGCTCCCCATACGACACGTCGTTGCGACCGCTGATCTGCCACAGCCCGGTGATTCCCGGCCGCATCCGGCAATAGGCGCTGCGGGCGGAGCCGTACTTGTCCAGCTCCTCATCGGTGACGGGACGAGGGCCGACGAAGCTCATCTCGCCCGTCAGCACGTTCCAAAGCTGCGGAAGCTCGTCGAGGCTGGTGCGGCGCAGAAACTCGCCCATCGGCGTGATGCGCGGGTCGTGAACCAGCTTGTGGTTCGCCTCCCACTCCGCCGCCGCTTCGGGATCGGCCTTCAGATGCGCCGCGAGACGCCGCTCGGCGTCGGGCACCATCGTGCGTATCTTCCAGCACCGAAACGGTTTTCCGTCACGACCGATCCGCTGATGACCGAACAGCGGCCAAGCGCCGTCGCGGATCCAGACCAGGAAGGCCAGCGCCGCGGTGATCGGAGCCACGAACGGGATGAGCGCCAAGGCCAACGCCACGTCCAACGCGCGCTTGCCGAACGCCGCATAGCCCTTCGCTTCGCTCGAGGGGACGCTGTCCGCCTCCAGGAAACGTTCGTCGACATGAACGTGCTTCATATAACCCCGCTCGCCAGGGCGACCACGCCCGGCTGACATACGACGGCCGGCGAATTGCTCGCCGCCGGCCGATCCCTCACACACACACGTAAGTATCGGTCGATTCCCCTCAAACTCAACGAAAATCTCTCCGTTAACGTCGAATTGCCTCCGCCGAGCCCGGTGCGGCGGCCTCGAAGGCTTGGAATTCGAAGCGAAACCGCCTTAACGGGGCCGGGCGTAGGTGCTACCACGGCTCTGAAGCCTCGGGCCGAACGCGGGGCGACGCGCTCAACGAAGGATATGCTCGCCATGCGTCTCGCCGTCTTCGCCGCCACGCTGGGCCTTTGCGGCTGCGGCGCGATCTACACCTCGCCCGACGTCTACGACAGCGGATCGGCCTTCGGCGGCGCGCCGGCGTTCGACGTGGCGGTCGTGCCGATGACCGTCGAAACGGCGATGGAGGCGAATCTCAGCCCCTACGTGCCGGCGCGTCTGCCGGACTCGTTCCGCCCCGCGCCGACGGCCGCGCCGCCGCCGCTCAGCGCCGGCGGGGCCCGCATGCCGGTGATCCCCGACCCGGTGCGTGAAAGCGTCGGACCGGCGGCGGAGGCTCAGGCCGTGCTTCCGCCCGCCGCGACGGAGGAGGAGCTGCGGGCGGAGCGCGCGCGCGTCGATCTGCCGGAGCTGGAGGACCCGTCGCCCTACCGCATCGGCGTCGCCGACGTGCTGCTGCTCAGCACCAACACCGCCGGCGCGACGCTCGAAGACGTGCCGACGCTGCTCTCGGCCCAGAACTCGCGCCAGGGCTACATCGTGCAGGACGACGGAGCCATCGCCATCCCCGACGTGGGCCGCATCCCCGTCTCCGGCCTGACGCTGGAGGAGGCGGAGGCGGAGATCTTCCAGGCCCTCGTCGCCCAGCGCGTCGATCCGTCCTTCAGCCTCGAGGTGGCGGAGTTCAACTCCCAGACCGTGTCCATCGGCGGCGCGGTGCAGCAGCCGCGCGTCGCGCCGATCTCGCTCAAGCCGTTGTTCCTGTCGACCGCGCTGCAGCTCGCCGGAGGCGTGCGCAGCGCCGATCTCGACGACGTCGTGGTGCGGCTGTTCCGCGACGGCGAGGTCTTCCAGGCCCCGCTGCGGGAGATCTATGACGACGACGGGCTGGTGGACGTCCTGCTCAAGGACGGCGACGCCATCTTCGTGGACGCCGATTTCGACGTCACTCAGGCCCGCGCCTTTTTCGAAGAGCAGCTGCGCCTGCGCGAGGCGGAGCTGCGGGAGCGCGAATTCGCTTTCCGCCAGCGTCAGGCGGACATCGACGAGGTGCGCTTCGGCGTCACCATCGCCCAGTTCGAGCTGCAGAAGGCGCAGCTGCGCCAGCAGATCAACCAGATGCGGATCGCCGTCGCCGAGTTCAACCTGACGCGCGAGGCTCAGATCCGCGCCGCCTCCGCCGACCAGCGCTCGGCCTTCCGCGAACGGCTGGAGCTCGGCGCCGTGGCCCGCGACTACGTCTACGTCTCGGGCGAGGTGCGCCGCCCCTCCCGCTTTCCGCTGCCGTTCGAGAACCGGGCCAACCTCGCGGACATGCTGTTCTTCGACGAGGCCGGCGGCCTCAGCATCAACGTCGCCGACTACGGCGAGATCTATGTGCTGCGCCAGGGCGTGAACGGCCGCGCGCCGGGCGCCGTAACGGCCTTTCACCTCGACGCCGCCAACGTGGCCAATCTGAGCATGGCGACGCTGTTCGAGATGCGCCCGAACGACATCGTCTTCGTGGCCGAGCAGCCGGTGACCACCTGGAACCGCGTGATCAACCAGCTGACGCCCAACCTGATCACCCAGGCGGTCTCGGTGGCCAACGTCGCCGGCAACTGAGCCGCCGAGCGCCGCCCGACAGGGGCGGCGCTCGGCCTCGATCCTTCGGCGGCGGTCCGCTTTTCGACGGTATCTTTCCCGGCGCTAAGAGCGCGCGGCAGGGGGTGGCGCCGCCTGCCGGCGCCGTCAGGGCTCAGGTGGTCAGGAAGCTCAAGTCGGCCTCGGCATCGTCCTGCGCGCCGGGCGCGATGCGCGCCGCGCTCAGCACGCCCGAGGCGTAGGCCCCGGTGTCCACCGCCACGCGCCCCTGCGCCGCATGGGCCTCGTCGACGATGTAGTGGCCGTAGACCGCCCACTTGCCGTCCGTCCGGGCGAACTGGAAGAAGCGCGGCGTGCCCCAGATCAGGGTCCGCTCGCTCTGCAAGTCCGGCGGCAGCTCGGGGTCGAGCCCCGCATGGGTGAACCAGACCGAACCGTGGCCGAGCCAGGCCGGCAGATCCCGCATCATCGGAGTCACGCCGGCCGCCGCCTCGGCGAGCCGGGCGGCGGGCTCGATCAGCTCCCCGCCCTCGCTCGTCGGCGTGATCCCGCCGACGCCGAAGCTCGCCATGGTCTGAAACCCGCCGTTGCGCAGCCAGCGGGGGCCGCCCTCCTCCGGCGCGTCGATGAATTCCAACATCATGTCTTCGTGGTTGCCGCGCAGGGCCGCGACCTCGGCGCCCTCATGGCCCTCGGCCAAAAGGGACTTGAGCCGCGCCAGCACCTGGGCGCTCTGCTCGCCGCGGTCGACGTAGTCGCCCATGAAGACGATGCGCGGCGGACCCTCGTCGCCCAGGCTCTCCGGCGGCGCGTCCTGCATGTCGGCGGCGATCCGCGCCAGCAGCGCCTCCATCAGGTCGAGCCGCCCATGCACGTCGCCGATGGCGTAGGTCAGCCTGTCGATGCGCAGGGGCGCGTCGAAGCGCGGTTTGCGTCCCGACCCGGCCTCGCCGGGGGCGGCGTCGGTGCCGCCCACCAGCCTTTTCAGGAAGCCCAGCATCCGCCCCCGGTCTCGCCGTCGATCACTCAGCCGCCTGCTTGGCGGTCTCGAGCCAGTTCCACACCCGCCGCGGGGTCAGCGGCATGTCCACATGATGCACCCCCGCCGGCTGCAGAGCGTCGAGCGCCGCATTCGTCACCGCGGCCAGAGCGCCGACCGTCCCAGCCTCGCCGCAGCCTTTCATGCCGATGTCGTTGGCGGTCGAGGGCACGCCCTCGTGGTGGAACGGGATCCACGGCGTGTCGCCGGCCCGCGGGATGGCGTAGTCCATGAAGGTGGCGGTCAGCAGCTGGCCGTCGCCGTCGTAGACCACCTGCTCGGTGATCGCCTGGCCGATGCCCTGCACGACCCCGCCATGCACCTGGCCCTCGGCGAGGATCGGGTTCATCAGCCGCCCGAAATCGTCGACCACGGTGTACTTGACCACCTTGGTCTCGCCGGTCTCCGGATCGACCTCCACCTCCGCCACGTGGCAGCCGTTGGGGAAGGAGCGTCCGGGCAGGACCGCCTCCTCCTCATGAGTCAGCAGCTCGACCATGCCTTTCTTGCGCGCGGTCTCGGCCAGCTCCATCAGCGCGACGGCCTTGTCGGTGCCGGCCACGCGGAACTCGCCGCCGTCGAAGTTGATGTCGGCGGCGGCGGCCTCCAGCTCTTCCTCGGCCAGGGGGCGGAACTTGCGGATCATCTCGTCCGCCGTGGCGTTGATGGCGTTGCCCTGGGTGGTGACGGAGCGCGAGCCGCCGGTGCCGCCGCCCTTGGGGATCAGGTCGCTGTCGCCCTGGATCATGCGGATCTTGTCGAACGGGATGCCCGCGCGCTCATGCAGGAACTGGGCGAAGACCGTCTCATGGCCCTGGCCGTTCGACATCGTGCCCACGTAGAGGTTCACCATCCCGTCTTCGGCGAACTCCACCTTGGCGTTCTCGTTCGGCGCGCCGAGGATGGACTCGATATAGTAGCAGAGCCCCTGGCCGCGCAGCTTGCCGCGCGCCTCGGACTGCGCTTTGCGGGCGGCGAAGCCGTCCCAGTCGCTCTCCTTCAGGCCGCGGTCCAGCACCCGGTCGAAGTCCCCGACGTCGTAGATCTCCCCGACGGCGGAGGTGTAGGGCATCTGCCCGACCTTGATGAAGTTCTTGCGGCGCAGCTCCACCGGGTCGACGCCCAGCTCGCGCCCCGCCCAATCCATCAGACGGTCCATCTGGTAGACCGCCTCGGGCCGCCCGGCGCCGCGATAGGCGTCGACGGGGGCGGTGTTGGTGTAGACGCCCTTGCACTCGAAGAAATAGGTCTGGACGTCGTAGACGCTCGGCAGGACGTAGCGCGCGAGGGTCGAGGGGATGTTCTGCGCGAAGCCCGAGTTGTAGGCGCCCATGCCCGCCGTCACCTGGAAATGGATGGCGAGCAGCTTGTGGTTTTCGTCGAACGCCGCCCGGCCGACGGTGACATGGTCGCGGCCCATGTTGTCCGTCAGCATCGCCTCCGTCCGCTCGGAGATCCAGCGGATCGGCCGGTTGAACGCGCGGGCCCCTTCGGCGACGGCGAGGTGCTCAGGATACGGAAAGTTCTTCATGCCGAAGCCGCCGCCCACGTCGGCGGTGGTGACCCGCACCTGCTCGGGCTTCAGCTTGAGCTTGCCCGAGATCACGTTCTTCAGGCCCCAGACGCCCTGGCCGTTGTACTCGAAATGCATCCGCTCGCCGTCCCACTGGGCGAAGCAGCCGCGCGGCTCCATCGACACGGTGATGACGCGGTTGTTGATCAGCGGCAGCTCGACCACGTGGGCGGCCTTGTCGAAGGCCGCCTTCATGGCCGCCTCGTCGCCGTCCGCCCAGTCGAAGGCGACGTTCTTCGGCGCGACGTCCGCGTGGATCTCCGGCTCGCTCTCGGCTCCCGCGGTGGTGGTGGCGGCCGGCAGCTCCTCGTAGTCGACCTCGATCAGCTCGGCCGCGTCGCGCGCCTGCTCCAGCGTGTCGGCGAAGACCACGGCCACCGCCTCGCCCACGAAGCAGACCTTGTCCTCGGCGATGGACGGGCGGCGCGGGATCGCGCCGTCCGAGCCGTCGCGGTTCTTCACGACCATGCAGTCGAGCGAATTGTCGATGCGCGCGCCAAGGTCCGCTCCGGTCAGCACCCCGACCACCCCGGGGGCGGAGCGGGCGGCCTCCGCGTCGATGGACGCGATCCTGGCATGGGCGATGGGCGAGCGCAGGAAGAAGGCGTGGGCCGCGCCGTCGGGCGCGTGATCGTCCACGTAGATGCCGGTCCCGTTCAGGAACCGGACGTCTTCCTTGCGGGCGACGGGCTGCGAAAGACCGAACTTCATGGCGGCGTCTCCAAGACTGGCTGGCCGCGCGATGTCCCGCGCGGGCCGGCTCGTGCGCGGCGGCGCGGGGATGCGCGCCGCCTATCCCTCGCCGCGGTCGAACCCGCGACTAATGACGGGGACCCTAGCGGGGGTCGCGCCTTTGTCCATGGTCGGGGTCGCCGCGGCGCCGCCGGCGCGACAGGAGGGCGCCGCCGCCGCGACGTTCAGCGCCCTGCCGGCGAAGCCTGTGCTATGGTCGCCGCGTCAAGGGAGAATGGAATCAAAATGAAGCTCGTCATGACCGCGCTCGACCCCGGCGCGCCGAACGAGGCCGATGACGCCCATGCGGGCGCGTCCCACGTTGATGCAACTTCCGTCGCGCCCGGCGCAGACATAGACGCCGGCGCGCCGAGCGCCGATCCTGATGCCGGCGCCCCGAGCGCCGATGCGATCGCCCAGGCCCTGCTGGCCTTGGCGCGCGAACGGCGGGCCGGCGCCACCTTCTGCCCGTCGGAGGCCGCGCGCGCCCTGTCGCCCGCGCGATGGCGTCCGCTGATGCCGCGGGTCCGCCACGTCGCCGCGAGGCTGCAGCGCGACGGTCTTTTGAGGGTCACCCAGGGCGGTCGGGCGGTGGACCCCCTCTCCTCCCGCGGTCCGATCCGCCTGTCCCGCCCCATGCACTGACGACCGCGGCGGGCCGCCGGCTCGCCCGCCCTCTCACCGGCCGCGCAGCTCCTGTGCCGCCCGAATCCCGATGCGCGCGCGAGCACGGGCCTGACTCGCCGACTATCCGTCGGTCCGCGTCGAAGTTAACGTTGCAGCCGTCCGGGAACCGCGCCTGAGCGCTGTAGGACGTGGTGAAGACGAGCGGCTTTCCTATGGCCCGTCCGGCGCCCCCGGGCCTCGACCAGATCTCCTGGATGCGTTGATCCGCCCGCTGCACCTGCGACGGGGAGCACAGGCGGTTGCTGTCGGTGCGCCGGCCGTCGACGTCGTAGAAGACGCGGCAGCCGTCGCCATAGACCGCCTCTGCGCGGCCGTTCCGGTTCAGGAAGTCCGGCCCCCCGCCGCCGGTCCCGCTCCCGCTTCCGGCGAGGCCCAGAAAGCTCGGCGCCCGATGGTCGGCCCGCTGCAGCGGCGCTTGGCTGCAGGCGCGGTTGGCCTCCCGCCGCCGTCCATCGCCCGCGTATTCTGCGCGGCAGCCGTTGGGAAAGCTCGCCACGGCCCCGCCGCCGCGGTGCTCGAACCGCGGATCGGCCGTCGGGCCGGGGGGCCGGCCGCCTTCGCCCGAGCGCGCGACTTGGGCGCGCACCTGCCGGTCGCCCTTCTGCAGTTGCGCGCCGGAGCAGCTGCGATTGGCGTCCCGCCGCCGACCCTCGCGATCGTAGTCTATCCGGCAGCCGTCGGGATAGATCGCGGCGATGCGGTCGCCCTGGCTCTGGAAAGTCGGATCGCCCGTCCGGTCCTGTCCGCTCACGCCCCCGCTCACGCCCCCGCTCACGCCCCCGCTCGACGCGGTCGTGCGCATATGCCGCCGCACCAGACCGCCCGATCTCTCGCCCTTTGGCTTTGCGAGCAGGCCGGCTCAGCCGACCTCCGCCGCCCCCCAGCGTCGTATCGCACTACGCAGGGCCCGTCCCAACGCACCGCGATCCGGCCCGAGTCGCGCACCACAAGCGTGGGATCGGCCGCTGCCGACGGCGGCCACGTCGCGGCCAGCATTAAGACAAGAAGCGGAAAGAAGCGCGGTGTCAGCATCGTCGAGGCCTTTCGGACGGCGGATCCGCCGCAGCCTACCCTCGCCGACCGCAAGGCGCGAACACGGCGTATCGGTGGGGGCGGTCGGCCGCCGCTCGCCCGGGCCCCTGCCACCGACCCTAGCGCAGCTTCGGCGGCCGGGCCGGATCCGAGCCCGGGGCCGGCCGCGCCTCGGGCCCCGAAGGCGCCGCCGGCGCCGGCAGGTCGAAGCCCA
>JBCCPD010000065.1:0-12556 GCA_039025075.1 Pseudomonadota bacterium
GCGGTGCAGTACCGCCTGCCGGTCAAGCAGTTCATCCTCAACAACGAGCGCCTCGGCATGGTCCGCCAATGGCAGGAGTTGCTGCATGGGGAGCGCTACTCCCACAGCTGGTCCGAGGCCCTGCCCGATTTCGTCAAGCTGGCCGAGGCCTTCGGCTGCAAGGGCATCAAGTGCGACCATCCCGACGATCTGGACGCGGCGATCGAGGAGATGCTGGCCTATGACGGCCCGGTGATCTTCGACTGCCTGGTGGAGAAGCACGAGAACTGCTTCCCGATGATCCCTTCGGGCAAAGCCCATAACGAGATGCTGCTGGGCGACGTGTCCACCGAAGGGGCGATCGACGCGGACGGCGGCGTTCTGGTCTGAGAAAGGCGCTTGAGGCGCGGCCCAGCGCCGCGCTTCGAGCGCAGACCAAGCCTCTCGAACGCAGCTTTCCATGGCGGTCTTCGCGCCGTCCGGCAAACGCGGGTTTCGCCGGGCCGAGCGACCTGCGGTTCCGCGCGCGCGGGCCGTTCGCGGCCGAGGGCGTCGACGCGCGGCGCGACCGGACGGACAACGACCGCGTTCGGAACCGCGGTCCCGCGCGTTGATGGCTTCGCCGCGGATGCTACGATGTGGCTCCGTCCATCGAATCACGGAGGCTTCGCCATGAGCCGCCCCACCGCCGCCCTCGCGGGACTGCTGCTCGGCGCCATCGCCGCGCCGGCCCTGAAAGGAGACGCGCACCGCCGGCTCGATCCTCATGTCCACGGCCTCGGCGCCTTGGAGCTGGCCATCGACGGAACCGAGGTCGCGATGCGCTTCGAAGCGCCCGCCGCAGACATCGTCGGCTTCGAACACGCGCCGAGCACCGAGGCGCAGCGCGCGGCGGTGGACCAAGCGCTCTTGGATTTGGAACGTCCGGATGCGCTGTTCGTTCTTCCGGCCGCGGCGGGCTGCACGGTGCGCGAGGCAAGCGCGGCGAGGGTGGGGGCTGGAGAGGCCGACGCGCATGGCCATGACGACCACGCGCATGGCGGGCACGATGATGACGATCACGCGCATGGTCACGACCATGGTCATGGCCACGATGACCATGCCCATGATGACCACACCGGCGAGGTTCATTCGGAGTTCCACGCCGAGTACCTTCTGAGCTGCGAAGACCCGGCGGCCGTGGATCGCATCGAGTTCGCCTATTTCGACCGGTTCCCCAATGCCTTGGAAGTCGAGGCGACCGTGGTCGGCCCTGCCGGGGCGCAGGCCTTCGAGGCGACCCGCGACGCCCCGGTGATCTCTCTGCGAGGCGTGCTCTGACCGAGGACGTCGCAGGCGCGGGCTCCGCCTCGGCGGCGCCCGCCCTCGACCTGCGCGACGTGACCTTCGCTTGGCCGGGCGGCGCATTCGGGATGGTCGTGCCCCGCTTCCGAGTCAGGGCCGGCGAGGCGGTCTGCCTGCACGGTCCGTCAGGCAGCGGCAAGTCCACGCTGCTCAACCTCGCCTGCGGCGCGGTTTCGCCCTTCGCGGGACAGGTGCGGGTCGCGGGTACCGCGCTGGGCGAGCTCTCCGCCCCCCGGCGGGACCGCTTGCGCGCCGAGAAGATCGGCGTGATCTTTCAGATGTTCAATCTGATCCCCTACCTCACGGGGCTCGACAATGTTCTGCTGGCCCTGCGCTTCGCGCCGGCACGCCGCCGCGCCTGCGCCGACCCGCGAGGAGAGGCGTTGAGACTGACGCAGGCGCTCGGCCTGCCGGACGACGCGATGCGGAAAGGTCCGGCGGCGGCTTTGTCCACCGGACAGCAGCAGCGCGTGGCCCTGGCCCGGGCCATGATCGGCGGTCCGCCGCTGCTGATCGCGGACGAGCCGACCAGCGCCCTCGACGACCGCGCTGCGAAAGACTTTCTCGACAGGCTTTTCGAGCAGATCGCCGCCACAGGCTCGGCGCTGCTGATGGCGAGCCATGATCGGCGGCTGGCGGCGCGTTTCGACCGCACCGAAGCCCTTGAGGACATCGCCGCGGCGCGACGGGGCGCGGCGGCGTGAAGCTTTGGCGGCTGGCGCTGGCGTCGCTGCGCAGCCGGGCGCTGACCGTCGGTTTGACGGTGACGGCGATCGCTTTGTCGGTGGCGCTTTTCTTGGGCGTCGAGAAGATCAGGACGGGGGCGCGGGTCAGTTTCGCGGACACGATATCAGGGACCGATCTGATCGTCGGGGCGCGGACCGGGGGCGTTCAGCTGCTGCTCTATTCGGTGTTCAGGATCGGAGCGGCGACGAACAACATCACGTGGGAGAGCTATGAGGACGTGATCGCGCGGCCCGAGGTGGACTGGGCCGTGCCGATCTCCTTGGGCGACTCGCACCGGCAGTTTCGCGTGATGGGGACGACGGAGGCGTTCTTCGAGCGCTATCGCTATCGCGGCGGACGGGCGCTGGAGATGGCGGAGGGGGCGCGGATAGGCGACCTGTTCGACGCGGTGGTCGGGGCGGACGTGGCGCGGGCGCTGAGCTACGCCGTCGGGGATCCGATCATCGTGTCGCACGGACTTTCATCCTTCGTGGATCATGACGACACGCCGTTCCGCATTTCGGGCGTCCTGGCGAAGACCGGGACGCCGGTGGACAGGACGGTCATCGTCAGCCTGGAGGCGATAGAGGCGATCCATGTGGACTGGCAGGGCGGCGCCTTCGACGGGACCGCGACGCCCGTGGAGGAGATCAGGCGGATGGACCTGCGCCCGCAGGCGATCACCGCGGCGCTGATCGGGGTGAACTCCAAGCTGCGGATCTTCACGCTGCAGCGGGCGGTGAACGACTATCCGCGCGAGCCGCTGATGGCGATCCTTCCTGGGGTGGCGCTGCAGGAGCTGTGGGCGATCGTGGGCGTTGCGGAGACGGCGCTGGTGGCCGTCTCGGGCCTGGTGATCGCCACGTCCCTGCTGGGGATGGGCGCGATGCTGCTGGCGGGGTTGGAGGCGAGGCGGCGGGAGATGGCGATCCTGCGCGCCTTGGGCGCCGGCCCCGCGACAATCGCCGGGTTGCTGGTGGCCGAGGCGGCGCTGATGGCCGCGACGGGGGCGGCATTGGGGACCGCGATGCTGTATGCGGCGTTGGCGCTTGGCCGGCCGGCGGTGGACGCGGCGTTTGGGCTATGGCTGCCGTTGACGCCGCCGACGGGATGGGAGCTGTCGGTGCTGGGCGCGGTGGTGCTGGGCGCGGCGGTCACCGCGCTGCTGCCGGCGGTCCGAGCCTACCGCCTGTCGCTGGCCGGGGGAATGATGGTGAAAACGTGATGCGGCGCCATTGCCTATCGGGGCCATGCTGCATCTCCAGCGCGATGGCTTGGGAGTGCGCGACATGAGCTTTAGACCGAACCGCCGCCATCTTCTGGCCTGGGCCGCCGCCGCGGCGGCGCTGGGTCCACGCGACGCGGCGGCTCTCGACGAGCCGATCGAGCTTGAGTGGATCGACCTGGTGCCCGAAGAGGATCGTGGCGTCGCATTGCTTGCGCTTCAGACCATGGGCGTCATCCAGCACGGCGAGCTCAGCACGCCCTGGGATCAGGACTTGGCCGCCTCGATGACCACTGAATACGACGGCGAACGGGTGCGCCTGCCGGGCTTCGTCATCCCGCTCGACTTCATCGGCGACGGCGTCACCACGCTGTTGCTGGTGCCGTATGTGGGCGCGTGCATCCACGTGCCGCCGCCGCCGCCGAACCAATTGGTCGTCGTGACCACCGAGGAGCCTCACCGGATCACCGGATTGTTCGAACCGGTCTGGGTGACGGGGGAATTCGGCGCGGCCGCCGCGGTCACCGAGCTTGCGGATGTCGGCTATGCCATCGCGGCGGACACGATCGAGCCGTACGAGTTCTAGGAAAGCCGCCCGACGCGTCGACGTCGGGCGGGGATCAGGCGCCTCAGGCGCGCGGCGCTGGAAGGGCAGGCGTCCGGAGGCGTCGGGGCTCGGTCCCACTGATCGCCTCGCCTCCGCCGGCATCAGCGTGCACCACAGCACGACGGCGTAGCCGAGGCCCTGCATGGCCGCGAAGAAGGCGTCGTCCGGGTCCCAGCTGGCCGCGCCGCCCAGCGCCGCCGCGGCGCCCATCGCGACCATCGCCGCGGTGACCAGACGCAGCGCGCCCCAAGGCAGGATGCGCGCCAGGACGGTCATGGCGATCGGCAGCTCCACCACCAGACCGCCGGCCAACAGCAGCCAGGGCGTGATCACGGCGTCGCCGAGCGCCCCATCCGCGAGATCGGTCAGAAAGCCCGGCTCGAGGAACTCGTGCACGTCGCGGAACAGCAGGTTGAAGAGGATGAAGGCCCAGAGGGCCGAGAGCAGGCCGCGTCGGCGCGCGTCCGCCGCCGCATCGAAAGCAGACATGGGAAGATCTTTCAAAGGATCGGCGCCGCGACCGCCGCGGCTCCTGCGCTTTGACTATCCATGCGTCGATGCCCAGGCCATTCGCCAAAAACGCAGGGTCGTCATGCGCTGGCGCATGGGCGGGGACCGAGACTTGCGGCAGGTTAAAAAATGGCCCAGGCCGTTCAGGTCTTGGGAGCGAGCGCTGCCAGCAGCGCGTCGCCTGTCTGCGCCGCGTTCTCGCCGGGAACCAGGCCGGCCTCGCCGACGCGGCGCTCCCAAAGGGCGGTTTCGGCTGCGAGGCCGCCGGGCAGGCCGAGGGCGTCGACCATCTGTGCGGCGGCCTTCATCTCCCAAGCGCGTCGCACGCCATGCTGAGGCATGCCGGCGAGGGTGGCGGCGAGACCTCGCCAGTCGAAGCCGGGATGCGAGTCGTCGAGAGACGCGAGGACCCGGTCCTCCACCCCCATGGCGCGCGCGGCCATGAGGCTTTCGCACATCAACGCCTCGAACCCCTTCACCATGATGGAGCGGGCGAGCTTGATGCCGGAGGCGTCTCCGACCGCCTCGCCCGCATCGGAAGCGACCATGCCGAGCCTCTGCAGCAGGTCCAGCGCGGCGTCGCGATGGGGACCGCTGACCAGAAGGGGGGAGCGGTGGCGGCGCGGATGGACGGCGGACATCACGGCGACGTCCACATGGCGACCGCCGGCGGCCTCGATCAAGGCGGCGTTGGCCCGTTTGAGCTGAGGAGCGCAGGAGTTGCAGTCGAAATAGAGGACCCCCCCGGCGCAACCGGGGGCGGCGGCTTCGGCCGCGACGCCGGCTTGATCGGCGGTGACGAGGGAGAAGATCGCCGCCGCGCCTGGGCCGAGCGCGACGGCGTCGGCCATTTGCGCCGCGCCTGCGCCGGAGAGTTCGGCTCGTTTGACGTCGGCCTCCGGCCCTTCGAGCTTGAGATCGTAGGCGCGCAGGGTCGCGACCTCGGTTTCGGCGAGCCCTCCGGCGAAGGCGCCTCCGGCCTCGCCGAAGCCTAGAAAAGCGACGATCGGACGGTTGGCGGTCATGGCGGTGTCTCCCGAAGCTGCGGCGGCGCGGCGCGGCGGGCGTTGATCACTCCGGGCGCACCGCCTATGAGCGCTCGAACGCCTCCGCGCTTCAAGCGCCGCCTTGCAAGGTTCTAAAATGACCCGACCGAGCATCCTGATCCTCGGCGCCGGCGCGGCGGGCATCGGCGCAGGCATGGCTTTGGCGGCAAAAGGCGTTTCGTTCGAGATTCTGGAGGCGAAAGACCGCGTGGGCGGCCGCGCGTTCACCGACGCCGCCTCTTTGCCCAGCCCGTGGGACCATGGCTGCGCTTGGCTGCACTGCGCCGATGAGAACCCGTTGGTCGCCGAGGCCGAGAGGGTCGGCGCGGAGATCCTGCGGCAAGAGCGCATCGACCACTTTCTGATCCACAAGGACGGTCGTTTCCTGTCCGACGCCGAAGCCGACGGCGCCCGACGGGCCCTCTCCCACGCCTTCGAGGCCATCGAAGCCGAGGCGGCGCGGGGGGAGGACGGACCCGTCGCCTCCCTGCTCGACGCCGCCTCGCCGTTCCAGGCGGAGACCCGCAGCATCCTTTCCATCATCTCCGCCGACGAGCCGGAGCGTTTGTCCCTGGCCGGGGAAGCCGACTACCGCGACACCGGCGTCAATTGGCTCCCCTTGGGAGGCTACGGGGCCCTGATGGCCCGGCTCGCCGCGCCGCTGCCGATCCGCTTGTCCACGCCCGTCCGCCGCGTGGCGCAGACGGCGGAGGGCGTCGCGGTCGATACGGACGTCGGTCGTCTGACCGCGGACGCGGTCCTCGTCACCGCCTCGACCGGCGTTCTGCTGGACGGCGCGGTCGAGATCGGTCCAGGCCCGGCGCGCGAGGCGCTGACCTTGATGTCGGCCGCCCCGCTCGGGGCCTATGAGAAGATCGCCGTCGCCCTGCGCCGCAACCCGGTCGAGGACCCGCGAAAGATCTTCTGCTGGATCTCCACGCCCGATCAGCCGCCGTCGGACGTGCAGATCCAGCCGGGCGAGCCGACGCTGATGATCTTTCACATCGGCGGCGACGCGGCGCGGAGGATCGCCGCCCTGCCCGCCGACGCCCGAGGTCGCTGGGCGGTCGATCGTCTCGCTCATGCCTTCGGCGAGGCGCTGCGCGAGGAGGTGATCGGAACCGCGACCACCGATTGGGGCGCCGATCCGTTCATCCGCGGCGCCTACTCGCACGTCGTGCCCGGCCGCGCTCAGGACCGGCGGGACCTGATCGGGCTGGAGACGGGGCGGATCGCCTTCGCCGGAGAGGCGCTGTCGCTGCGGGCGCAGGGCACCTGCCATGGGGCCTGGCTGTCTGGCCAAGCCGTCGCGGCGCGTCTGGCGGAGGCCGTGCGGCCGGCATAGCCTGAGGGCATCGAGACCGCGGGAGACCCTTCATGATCCTCGTCATCGGCGCCGGCATCGCCGGCCTGTCCGCCGCCTGGAGGTGCGCGCGCGCGGGCGCGCCGGTCACCGTCTTGGAGGCGGGACGCGCGGGGCAGGCGACGAGCCGCGTCGCCGCCGGCTACCTGGAGCCCGGGCTGGCGGCAGACCGGTTGGAAGACCCCCAGTTGCCGACGGACGAGTGGACGTCGCTGCGGGCGTATCCCGACTTCGTGGCGGGTGTGGAGGAGGACAGCGGCCACGACGTGGATTTTCGCGCCGACGGACAGCTGCGGCTGGCGTTTCCCGAGCATGAGGCTGCGGCGCGGGCGGACATGGCCGTGCGGACGGTTGCGGGCTGGGCCCCGGAATGGCTGGACGGGCCGGCATTGCGCGAGTTCGAGCCGCAGCTGTCGCCGGAGCTGGCCGGGGCCTGCTTTCTGCCCGAAGTGTCCTGGGTGGACGGCCGCAAGTTGTGCGCCGCTTTGACCGAGGCGCTGCGCCGCCGCGGCGCCTTGCTTCGGGAGGAGACGCGCGTCGCCTCGCTGATCCTGGAAAGCGGAGCGGCGCGCGGGGCGCGGCTGGAGACGGGCGAAGAGGTGCGTGCAGACCGAGTGATCCTGGCGACGGGCTGGACGCTGGGCGGGCTGGCCAATCTGCCCGACGAGCTGCCGGCGCCGGCGCCGATGCGCGGCGTCGTGCTGATGCTGGGGATGGATCCGCAGACGCCGTTCGTTACGCGGATTTGCCGGAGTCCGGACATGACGTTCCTGCAGCCGCGCGCCGAGGGGCGGCTGGTGGTGGGCGTCAATCGGCTTCCCGGCGACGCTCGGCCGTTCGCCGATGCAGGGTCGGTCGCTGCGATCCTCGAGGCGGCGTTCCGCGCGGCGCCGGCGGCCCGAACGCTGCCGTTCCTGGAGGCGGCCTGGGGCGTGCGGCCGTTCCTGGAGGGGTCGGGCCCGGTGGCGGCTGCATCCCGCGAGGCGGCGGACCTGATCTACTCGGTCGGCTACGGCTCCTCCGGCTATCTCAGAGCGCCGCTGTGGTCGCAGCGCGCGGCGGACTTGGCGCTGGGACGCAACGTCCCGGCCTGACCATCGAGAGCAAGGTCGCCATAGCGTCGTCCGAGCGCTCGAGGATCGCAGCGCGCTGCGGCCGTGGGCGCGGAGCGCCCCCTCGCCACCGCCCGCGATCCGCGGTAGATGCGCCGCCACGCCGCCTCGGAGACGCGCCATGAACGATCTGAACATCCCCAAGGGATCCACCGCGCAGAGCGCCTACGTCCTGCGCCCCGCTCTCAAAGAGGGGGAGGAACGGCGGACGCTGGCCGTGCTGGTGGCCAACGAGGCGGGCGTCCTGGCTCGGGTCATCGGCCTGTTCTCCGGCCGCGGCTACAACATAGAGAGCCTGACGGTGGCGGAGACGGACCACGTGTCCCACCGCTCGCGCATCACCGTGGTGACGAGCGGCACGCCGGCGGTGATCGAGCAGATCAAGGCGCAGCTGGCGCGCATGGTGCCGGTGCATGAAGTGCGCGACCTGACCACGGACGGCCCTTCGGTGGCGCGGGAGCTGGCGCTGATCAAGGTCGCCTGCAAAGGCGAGGCGCGCGTGGAGTCGCTGCGCATGGCCGAGGTGTTCCGCGCCTCGGTCGTGGACACGACGCTCGGCAGCTTCGTGTTCGAGATCACCGGAACGCCCGACAAGATCGACGCGTTCGTGGAGCTGATGGCGCCTTTGGGCCTGGTCGAAGTGGCGCGCACCGGCGTCGCGGCGATCAAGCGCGGCGCCGAGGGGTTCTGAGCCGGACCGGCAGGCGCGCCTGCGTCAAACGAGGATGAAGTCGGCGCGTCCGATCTCATCTGGGTCGATGTCGACCAGAACGAGCCTCGCGCCGGCTTCGAGGCGAAGCTCCGCCCCTGAGCCGATCGCCTGCACCGTGACGTCCAGGTCGCGGTTGACCTGGACCCTGTCCTGGCCATCCTGAAAATCGAGGACGCGATCGTGGCCTCCGCCTCGGCGCAGGACGAACGTGTCGGCCCCGCCTCCGCCGAGTAGGACGTCGAGGCCTGGGCCGCCTTTCAGCCAGTCGTCGCCGCTTGCGCCTTCGAGCCGATCGTCGCCTCGGTCGCCCGAAAGCCGGTCCGCGCCTCGCCCACCGTCCAGCCTGTCGTCGCCGCGGCCGCCCGCGAGCCGGTCGTCGCCGCCCTCCCCGAAAAGGCGGTCGCGGCCGCGGCCGCCCGCGAGACGCTCGGCGTCGTCCAATCCCACCAAAACCTGACGGCCGGGCGCTCCTTCGCCCTCGTTCGGACCATAAAGCGACGCGCCGGCCCTTACGTCGCTCTTGCTCAGCGTGGTGACGCCGTTGCTGAACGGATACATCAAAGTGTTCGGGTTCGACAGGTGGTCGAGGCCGATGGCGTGGCCGAGCTCGTGGGCGAAGACGGCGAAGAAGTTCTGCGGATCGCCGCGGCGGACGCCGCTGAACTCGGCGTCGGCGGTCCACGCCTCGTCGATGTCCATGACGATCGAGGCCCGCTCCAGCCGACGCCCCGAGAAGCGGGTCAACGCCTGCCCGAGGACGCCGCCGGGACCGTCGATTTCAGCGAAGCCCATCTGGATGTCCGCGCGCGCAGAAGAGGCGACCTGTACGAATTCGATGTCGAGAACGGCCTCCCAAAGATCGAACGCCTCCTCCACGCGCTTGCGGAAAGCGGTTTGAACGATCGGGAATTCGAGCTGGTTGAAGCTGTCGCGAAAGTCGGTGAAGTTCCACGTGACTTGGCCGCCGCCCGTGCCGAAGGGCCCCCGGCCCCATTTTTCATCGCCGAACCTCATGGCGCAGCACCCCCTCGCCGCAATCCGATCGTAGACGCGGCGCGCCGCTGCCGCGCCTGTCCCCTCATTTCCAGGCTCGGTCTACCGAGCGAGATAGGGCTGAGCAACGAAGAGGCGATCACGATTCACGCAAGTCGTCAGGCGATGTCCAGCGCCGTGAAGCGGCTTCCTGCGGCATCCTCGAGCAGCATCTCCCCTCCGCGCCAAAGAAGGATCAGGTCGCCGTCATCGCGCCTTACCTCGACGTCGCGGAACCGGCCCCCGCCCTCCAGCTCGACCTTGTCGCGACCATCCCGCCAGTCGCGGACCCGGTCCTTGCCGCCGCGGGCGGAGAGGACAAAAACGTCGGCCCCGCCGCCGCCGCGCAGATCATCGGCGCCGCGCCCGCCTTCGAGCCGGTCGGCGCCCGCGTCGCCGCGCAAAAGGTCGCGGGAGTTTCCGCCTTCGAGCGAGTCGCGCCCCTGGCCGCCCCGAAGAACGTCGCGCCCGCCGTCGCCGCGCAGCACGTCTGCCCCGCTTCCGCCGAGCAGGCGGTCGGCGCCGGGCCCGCCGGACAGCCGATCGTCGCCGCCGAAGGCGTGTAGCGAATCGTCGCCGGCGCCGCCGCGCAGGACATCGTCGCGGGCGAGCCCGGCCAGAACGTCGTCGGCGCGGCCGGCCGAGCCCTTAGCCGGCCCGTAGAGCGCGACGCCCGCGCGCACGTCGGCGAGCGTCAGATCCTTGGCCTTGAGGCTGGTGGCGTGCATGAGCGCGCCGCGATCGCCGAGGTGCGGCAGTCCGATGGCGTGGCCGATCTCATGGGCCATCACCGCGTAGAAGTTCCACTCTCCGCGGTCGATGTCGGCGTCGTGGTCGCGGTCCGTGCTCCAGCGGTCGTTCTCGTCCATGATGATGACCGAGCCGAGCAGGGTTTCGCCCAGGTAGCTGGTGCGGGCAAAGCCGATGACGCCGTAGGGGCCGTCGACCTCGCCCCAGCCGAGGACGATGTCGGCGTCCTCCGACCGCGAGACGTTGCGGAAATCGAGATCGACCACTGACTCCCAAGCGTCGAAGGCATCGCGTGTTCGGGCGGCGAAATCCCCCGACAAGCTGGCGGTCACGTCGCCGCCGCCCTCGCCGGGATCGGCGAAGCGCCAGGTCACTTCGCCTCCGGGAGAGCCCCAGGTTCCGCCGTCCCACTTCGCCTCGCAGAAATCGCACACGCGGGCATCTCCCCGATCTACGCACTCGCCACCGAGGCGGGGGATAGCCGGGCGCCCGTCGTTGCGCGGTAAAGCGGGTTGGTAAGGAGAAGGTTTCACGGAGCGACGCGAGGCGGGGCCGCGGACCGGCGCGTTGCGGCGGGGCGCATGGCCGGCCAAGGTGGCGATAGAGATCAAGAGCGGGGCCCGGCGACAAGGCTGCCGCCGCCAGAACCCGAGGAGACGCCGCCATGCCCGCCGACGCAGCCCCGCAGACCATCGTGATCACCGGAGCCGGCTCAGGCATCGGCAGGGCCACGGCCCAGGCCTTTCTGGGGGCCGGCTGGAACGTGGCGCTTGCCGGTCGCCGGGCCGACGCGCTGGAGGAGACGGCGGCGGGCCGTGGCTCGGCCCTTTGCGTGCCGACGGACGTGGCGGATTACACGCAGGTCAAGGCCCTGTTCGACGCGGCGGCGGAACGGTTCGGGCGCGTCGACTGCCTGTTCAACAACGCGGGACGAGGCTCGCCGGCGATGACGCTGGACGAGATGCCGCTCGAGGATTGGCATGGGGTGCTGGACGCCAACCTGACCGGCTCGGTCTATTGCGCGCGGGCGGCCTTCGCGCAGATGAGAGCGCAGTCGCCGCAGGGCGGCCGGATCATCAACAACGGGTCCATCAGCGCCTACGCCCCGCGGCCGGGCTCGACGCCCTACACGGTGACGAAGCACGCGATCAGCGGGCTGACGCGGTGCCTGAGCCTGGACGGGCGGCCCTTCGACATTGCCTGCGGGCAGATCGACATCGGCAACGCCTGGTCGGAGCTGGCGGCGCGCATGGCCGACGGAGTGCCTCAGGCGGACGGCTCGATCCGGCCGGAACCGCTGATGGCGGTGGAGAACGTGGCTAACGCGGTTCTGCACATGGCGGGCCTGCCGCTGGACGCCAACGTGCAGTTCATGACGGTGATGGCGACGAAGATGCCGTTCGTCGGTCGGGGATGACCGGGCCGCCGCCGCCCCGCGCGCTGATGGAGAGCTATCTGCTCGACGTCGCCCGAGACGGGAAGCTGGAGCTGCTGGAGACGTTGGCCTGGCCCGACATGGTGGACGAGGCCAACCTGGCCTTCGGCGGTCCGTCGGGGCGAGACGGGCTGGTCGCGCACGTGAAGGGTTTTCGCCGGCAGCTGCAGGACGCGCGGATCACGATCGACCGGATCGTCGCCGGCGAGGACGAGGTGATGGCGCGCTGGTCGTTCGAGGCGCGTCACGAGGGCCCGTGGCTCGGCCGACCGGCCACGGGAGCGCCGGTGCGGGCGACGGTCTTCAGCTTCTTCGATCTGCGCGAGGGCCGGATCAGCCGCTATCGGCTTTGGGTGCGCGCGGTGTTCGTCGACGGCGAGGCGACCCTCGATAGCTTCGCCTCCGGCGGCCGCAGCGCAGCGTGAAGGAGGCCGAGCTCTACCCCGCCGTGAAAGCCTACTTGGAAGCGCAGGGCTACGAGGTGAAGGGCGAGATCGGCGAAGCGGACGTCATGGCGGTGCGTGGGGCCGAGCCGCCGGTGATCGTGGAGCTGAAGACCGGGTTCACCCTGGCGCTGGCGATGCAGGGTGTCGCGCGGCAGAGCTGGACACCCGCAAGAACCTACCGATCGGCGCGCCTCTGTGATTCACTCCTCCGAGGGGGATCGGGAGGATGGATCGCATGCAGCAGACGGGGCTTTTCGGGCTGACGGAGC
>JBCCPD010000066.1:0-12542 GCA_039025075.1 Pseudomonadota bacterium
GGTGAACTCGTTGCTGCACCATTGCGCCGGCGGGCTGAGCGGCGTGGGAGGCGTCGCGCGGCCGGGGATCGTGCATAGGCTCGACAAGGAAACATCCGGCCTGCTGGTGGCGGCCAAGACGGACCTGGCGCATCAGGGGCTGAGCGCGCGTTTCGCCGCCCATGACGTGGATCGGGAGTACCAGGCGGTCTGCCGCGGCGCGCCGGATGCGGGCGGTGCGCGGCTGCGCGGCCTGCCGGGCGTGACGGCCGAGGCCGGGGGCTGGCTGCGGGTGGAGACGCTGATCGGCCGCCATCCTTCGGACCGCAAGAAGATGGCGGTGCGCGGCGACGGCCGCTCGGCCGTGACGCGGGCGCGGGTGGAGGGCGTGTCGGGGCCCGCGGAAAAGCCCGTCGCGGCGCGGGTGAGCTGCCGGTTGGAAACGGGGCGGACCCATCAGATCCGAGTGCACATGGCCTGGCTGGGCCATCCGCTGATCGGCGATCCGGTCTATGGACGCCGCCAGCGCGTGGCGGAGGGCGCGGTCGGCGAGGCGGGACGTGCGGCGCTGGACGGGTTCGCGCGGCAGGCGCTGCATGCCGGCGTGCTGGGCTTCGTGCATCCGGCGACCGGCGAGACGCTCCGCTTCGAGGCGTCGCCCCCGGCCGATTTCGCGGCGCTGGCGGCGGCGCTGGGTCTCTAGAGCGTCGGCTGGCGCCCGCGCAGGGCCGCCGTCGCGGGCGATTGGTTGCTGGGCGCGCCCCGCGCCCCCATATCCTATGGTGAACGACGCGGCGAAGGGACGGGACCGCAAGACCCGCAGCCGCGCGACGGAACGAGAGGGACCTGAGATGAGCACCTATGCCAAGCTGCCGGCGCCGTCGCCGGAACAGGGTCTGAGCCGTTACCTTCAGGAGATCCGCAAGTTCCCGATGCTGGAGCCTGAAGAGGAGTACATGCTCGCCAAGGCCTGGGCGGAGCGGGAGGACAGCGAGTCCGCCCACAAGCTGGTGACCTCGCATCTGCGGCTCGCCGCCAAGATCGCCATGGGCTATCGCGGCTACGGTCTGCCGCCGGCGGAGGTGATCTCCGAGGCCAATGTGGGCCTGATGCAGGCGGTCAAGCGCTTCGATCCCGAAAAGGGGTTTCGGCTGGCGACCTACGCCATGTGGTGGATCCGGGCGGCGATTCAGGAATACATCCTGCGGTCGTGGTCCCTGGTGAAGATGGGCACGACGGCGGCGCAGAAAAAGCTGTTCTTCAATCTGCGCAAGGCGAAGAACCGCATCGGCGCGCTGGAGGAGGGCGATCTGCGGCCCGAGAACGTCGCCAAGATCGCCGAGAACCTCGGCGTGACCGAGCAGGAGGTCGTGTCCATGAACCGCCGCCTGTCGGGCGGCGACGCGAGCCTCAACGCGCCGTTGAAGACCGATGGAGAGGGCTCGGCCGAGTGGCAGGACTGGCTGGCGGACGAGGAGGCCGATCAGGCCGCCGAATACGCCGAGCGCGACGAGATGGAGAGCCGGCGGGCCCTGATGCTGGAGGCGATGGAAGGGCTGAACGAGCGCGAGCGGCATATCCTGACCGAGCGGCGGCTTAAGGACGAGCCGGTGACTCTGGAAGACCTGAGCAAGGTCTACGACGTCAGCCGGGAGCGGGTGCGCCAGATCGAGGTCCGCGCTTTCGAGAAGCTGCAGAAGAAGATGCGCGAGCTGGCGGCCGAGAAGGGCATGATCCCGTCCTTCGGCTGAGCCGCGGACCGGCGGAGGCCGGAACCTCAATCGACGCGAGAGTCGGGCGCTCCGCACGGGTCGCGTCGTGCAGGGGCCTGAGCGCGGCCGCGGCCCGCCTCCCGCCCGCCCTCCCCGGCGCGCCGCGGCCACGCGCCGGGGAGGGCGCGGCGAGGCGAGCCGGGGTGCAGCGGTGTCAGGCCTTTTCCGGAAACCGCTCGCCGGCCTCGGGGGCTTGGCCCGGCAGCCAGGTTTCGTGCACGTGCAGCCAGCTCACCCCGCCGGGCGCTTCCGGCGCGTCGCGGTAGAGGACGGTCGAGAGGCGGGCCGAGGTCTCGCCTTCGAGCTTGTGCCATTCCTCATAGGTGACCACGGCGACGTCGCCGAGGACGTGGCGGCAGACCGCCCGCTCCACCCAGATTTCGAACGCGTCCTTTTTCGCGGCCAGCTCTCCGTGGAGGCTTTCGAACTCGGTCAGAAGCGCCTCGCGCTCCGTCGTGGCGCCCAAGGGGGAGATCACCTGCAGCTCGGGCGCCATGGCGTCGGCGAAGCGCGCGAAGCCGTCGCGCGGCCAGTCCCCCGTCAGCCAGGCCTGAAGGAAACGGTGGAGGTCGTGCGCCTCCTCGATGGCGCGGTCGGCGAGGGGCAGGGTCAAGGCGGCGTCTCCTGGGTTGACGGGGCGGTTTGGCGGCAGGTTGGACCGGTTCGCCGCGGCGATCCAGCGCCGAGGGTCGGGCCCCGCGCGCGATAGAGCGGATGCTGCGTTTTTCGCGGCGGCGAAGGGTTTGACTTCGCCACTGATCGACCTTTCTCACCGTCAGGCAAAAGCAGTCAGGAGATGATGCGCCATGAGCCCGCAGGACATGAGCCCGGCCGAGACGACGTCGACGGAGACAGCGATCCCCGTCGAAGCCGGCCCAGCGACGGTGAAGCAGGACCCGATCGGCGCGGTGTTCGGCCGGTTCGGCGGCTTCGACTCGATGACCGAGTCGGGCCTGGGCAGGCTGGCGCTGATCGGCAGCAAGGTGCTGCTTTTCAACGTGTTCTTCTGGGGTCCGATCGCGGCGCTGGGCTACATGCTTCTGTTCTGGTGAGCGATGTCGGCGCGGGCCTGCGGCGTTAGATCGGCAGAGCGCCCGCGCCGTCCCAGATCAGCTTGACCCCGGTGATCGCCAGGGCCACCCGGATGACCTTGAAGAACGCGGCCTGGTCCACGCGGGAGTGGGCCCAGACGCCGGCCAGCATGCCGACGACCGCCGCCGGGGCCAGCCACAGCGCCGCGCGCAACTGGCCGTCATCGAACAGGCCCACCGCCCAATAGGGCCCGACCTTGACCAGGTTGACCCACCAGAACACCAGCACCGTCGTCGCCTGGTAGAGCGACTTGTCGAGCCGTCGGCCCAGCAGGTGCACCGCCGCCGGCGGGCCGCCCGCATGGGTGACGAAGCTGGTGAAGCCGGAGATCATGCCCCAGAACACTCCCGCGCCGACGCGCGAGGGGCGGCCGCCCGTCGGGTCCCAGCCGCGCTCCTGCGCGATCTGGAAGGCGACGAAGGCGAGGGCCACGGCGCCGATCAGAAGGCGCACAGCGTCCTGGGAGACGGCGGTGAAGAACAGCGCGCCGAGCCCGATGCCCGGCACGCAGCCGATCATCATCGCGCGCGCGTCAGGCCAGCTCCATCGGCGCCAGTAGGCGCGCAGGCCGGTCGCGTCCATCAGCATCAGAAGCGGCAGCATCATCCCCACGGCGACCGCCGGATCGATGACCAGCGCCAGAAGCGGCGTGGCGGCGAAGCCGACCCCGGCGCCGAAGCCGCCCTTGGAGATGCCGGCCAGCAGCACCGCCGGGATCGCGGCGGCCAGGAAAAGCGGATCGAAGACGTCGACGGCCATCGGCCCCTCCCTGCCCCGGCCATGGCGCCTTGGCGCCGTTGCGGCCCTGGGGTGCGCGCGGGCCTTCTGCGCTTGCCGAGGGCCCCGGCAGGGAGTAGTCCGCCGGCGTCGCAATGAAAACGTCAATCGCGGGAGACGCAGACGATGTCCAGACCCAAGATCGCGATGATCGGCGCCGGCCAGATCGGCGGGACGCTCGCCCACCTCGCCGGGCTGAAGGAGCTCGGGGACGTGGTCCTGTTCGACATCGCCGAAGGGGTCCCGCAGGGCAAGGCGCTGGACATCGCCGAAAGCTCCCCGGTGGACGGGTTCGACGCGGCGCTGAAGGGCGCCAACGACTACGCCGACATCGCCGGCGCCGACGTGTGCATCGTCACCGCCGGCGTGCCCCGCAAGCCGGGGATGAGCCGGGACGATCTGCTGGGCATCAACCTCAAGGTCATGAAGGCGGTGGGCGAGGGCATCAAGGCGCACGCGCCGGGGGCCTTCGTGATCTGCATCACCAACCCGCTCGACGCGATGGTCTGGGCGCTGCGCGAGTTCTCCGGCCTGCCCCACGAGAAAGTCTGCGGCATGGCAGGCGTGCTGGATTCGGCGCGCTTCCGCTACTTCCTGGCCGAGGAGTTCGGCGTGTCCGTGAAGGACGTCACCGCCTTCGTCCTGGGCGGGCATGGCGACACGATGGTGCCTCTGGTGCGCTATTCGGCGGTCGGCGGCATTCCGCTGCCGGATCTGGTGGCCATGGGCTGGACCACTCAGGACAAGCTCGACGCGATCGTGCAGCGCACCCGCGACGGCGGGGCGGAGATCGTGGGCCTGCTCAAGACCGGCTCCGCCTTCTACGCGCCGGCCGCCGCGGCCATCCAGATGGCCGAGAGCTACCTTAAGGACCAGAAGCGGGTCCTGCCCTGCGCCGCGTACGTGGATGGGGCCTATGGCCTCGACGGCATGTATGTGGGCGTGCCGACGGTCATCGGCGCCGGGGGCGTGGAGAAAGTCATCGAGATCTCCTTCGACAAGGAGGAGAAGGCGATGATGGACAAGTCCGTCGACGCCGTGAAAGGCTTGGTGGAGGCCTGCAAGGGCATCGATCCGGCCCTGGCCTGAGGGCGCTTCCCGTCGCGCGCCCGGCCTCGGCGCGAGCGGCATCGTTATTCGTCCCCCCTTGTCGCTGCACGCGGCGCTGACGTTCGGTTCGCGCGCCCCCCGATAGCGTGATCGAGCGTTCGAGGGTCGCTTCGGCTCCCGTCGAGCGCGCTTTGCGCTGGACCAGAGGGGACCCGAACTATGCCGCATGACGACGCTCGATCGAAGGAGGGCCAGCGCCGTCGCCGCCGCGCGTCGGCGCTGGCGGCCGGGGCGCTGATCGCCGCGCTGCTGAGCCTGCCGACCGGAGGCGCGAACCCGGCGTCGGCCGAGGACGCGCCGGAGGCGCTTGGCGGCCTCGCCGCGCGCGACGAGGGGGTCGACGGCGCCTTGAGCGCCGGCTGAGGCCGGCCGCCTCCGCGGGGCGACGCCGCCGCGCCCGTCGGCTTGCCAGCCGTCGGGCGCCGTGGTCTACACGGGGTCCCCGCGCAGGAGGATCCCCGATGGACAAGTTCACGACGCTCGAGGGCGTGGCCGCCCCGCTGCCGCAGATCAACGTCGACACCGACATGATCATCCCCAAGCAGTTCCTGAAGACCATCAAGCGCTCCGGCCTCGGCAAGAACCTGTTCGATGAGATGCGCTACGAGGAGGACGGCTCCGAAAAGCCGGACTTCGTGCTCAACAAGCCAGCCTATCGCGCCGCCAAGATCCTGGTGGCGGGGGACAATTTCGGCTGCGGCTCATCCCGCGAGCATGCGCCCTGGGCGATCGCCGATTTCGGCATCCGCTGCGTGATCGCGCCCAGCTTCGCCGACATCTTCTTCAACAACTGCTTCAAGAACGGCATCCTGCCGATCCCCTTGCCGCAGGAGGAGGTCGACAAGCTGATGGCCGACGCCGAGAACGGCGCCAACGCCACGCTGACCGTCGACCTGGAGTCCCAGACCATCACGCGCCCCGACGGATCGAAGATCGCCTTCGAGGTGGACCCGTTCCGCAAGCGCTGCCTTCTGGACGGGCTCGACGACATCGGGCTGACGCTGGAGAAGGAGGCCGACATCTCCGCCTTCGAAAGCGCGGCGGCCGCGCAGCGGCCCTGGCTGAGCGCCGGGCCCGCGGCGAGCTGATCCCGGCCGGCGGGCCGGGACGCCCGGCGATGATGCGCGCCCCGCGCCTCGCCCTGGCGAGGACGCCCGGCGCGCTTCTGCGCGCCGCCTTGGTGCTGGCGGTCACCCTCGCGCCCCTGGCCGCGGCGGCGTCGCCGGGGGATGCGGCGCGAGACGCCACGCTGGTGGCGGCGCTGAGCGCGGCGCTGCTGGTGCTGTTCGAATACGGCTCCACCACGCCGGCTTTGGTGGATTTCCGCGACGCAAAGCCCGTCAATCGCCTTCGCTTCGCCATGGCGGCGGGCACCCTCCTGCTGACGCTGGCCTATGTGGAGGCGGCGCCGGGCGGCGCGCTCGACCAGGCGGGACGGGCGCTGGGCGCCGCTCTCGGCGGCTGGGCAAGCCCGGTGGGGATGATCGCCGACGCGCTCTCCCGCCCCTCGGCGCTGGGGCCGGACGCGGCGACGCGGGGGGCTGCGGCGGTGGCTCTGGCCGGCGCGGCGGCGCTGTCGGCGGCGGCCTCCGCGGCGATCTGGTTCGGGTCCTGGCCCGGGGCGGCGGGGGCGTTCAACCGGTTCACCAACCTGCCCACCTTCGATGCGGCCGAGGCGGCGGACGCGCCGCAGCGGCTTCGGCGGCTGGGCCTGCAGGCGATCGTGATGGGCTTCGCTCTGCCGGTGGCGCTGCTGGCCCCGATCGCCGCGGCCATGATCCTGCTGGTGGACGCCGAGGTCATGTCTCAGCCTCTGCCTCTGGCTTGGACCCTGACGATCTGGGCCGCCGCCTCGGGGGCTCAGGCGATCCGCGGGGTGGCGCTGCTGAAGCTGTCGCGGGTGCTGGCCGAGGAGGATGCGGCATGAGGGACTGGCGCCGCGCCGCCGCTGCGCTGGCCCTATGGGTCGGGGCGGGGACCGGGGTTCCGGCCTCGGCGCAGGGGCCCGAGGGCGCGCCGCCGGCCCCGGCCGAGGGTTCGGTGCGCGTGGCGGTCTTCAACGCCTCGCTGAGCCGAAACGGGGCCGGGCTCGCGCTGAAGGCCATCGTCGACCGCGACGCCCAGCCGCTGGCCGTCGCGGCGATCCTGCGCGCCGTCAGGCCCGACATCGTCGCGATTTTGGAGCTGGACCACGATCCCGAAGGCCAGGCCCTGACCGCTTTGGCAAGCCTGCTGGCGGAGCCGGGAGAGGGCGGCGCGCCGGGCCTGGACTATCCGCACCTCTTCACGGCGCCGCCGAACACCGGCTATCCCAGCGGCTACGACCTAGATGGCGACGGGGCGGCGGCGGGGCCGGACGATGCGCGGGGCTGGGGCCGCTATCCGGGGCATTACGGCATGGCCGTCCTGTCCCGCCTGCCGCTCGAACAGGGCGCGATCCGCACCTTCCGGACCCTGCCTTGGGCGGCGATGCCCGGACATCTGATGCCGGAGGGCCATTTCCCGGCCGCGGCGGAGCCGGATCTGCCGCTGTCGTCCAAATCCCATTGGGACGTGCCGGCGCGCCTGCCGGACGGGCGGGCCCTGCATCTGCTGATCAGCCACCCGACGCCGCCGGTCTTCGACGGACCGGAGGACCGCAACGGCCGGCGCAACCATGACGAGACGCGGTTCTGGGTCGACTACGTCTCGGGCGAAGGCTGGATGACGGACGATCAGGGGCGCGGCGGCGGACTGGCATCCGAGGCGCCGTTCGCCGTGCTGGGAGACCTGAACGCCGACCCGTTCGACGGCGATGCGCGGCGCGAGGCTTTGGAGGCGCTGCTGGCCCATCCGCGGGTGCAGGACCCTCGGCCGCGCAGCGAGGGCGCCGTGGCGGCCGCGCGGGCGCAGGGCGACGCCAATGCGCGGCAGCGCGGCGACCCGGCGTTCGACACCGCCGACTGGCGCGATTCGCCGGGGCCGGGGAACCTGCGGGTGGACTACGTTCTGCCCTCGCGCGACTGGGAAGTGACGGGCGCCGGCGTGTTCTGGCCGGCGCCGGGCGCGCCGATGGCGTCGCTGATGGCCGGCGGGCGGCGACCGGCGAGTTCCGACCATCGATTGGTCTGGGCGGACCTGCGCTAGGCGGACCTGCGCCAAGCGGGGCGGGCCGTCAGCGCGGCTGCTCGTCCTCCTCCTCGCCGCCGCCTCCCGGCAGGTTGAAGAGGTCGTCGGGGTTGGTGATGTCGCCGCCGCGCGGATCCTCGTCCGCCTGATCGTCGACCAGCGAGAAGTTCTCGAGGCCGGAGATGCGCGATGGGATGCGCGGCTCGGTGGACGCGGCGAGGCTCGTCTCGGTGCTCATCAGGCTGACGCGCTCTTCGGAGGACATGACGTCCTCGCGCTCCTTTGCCTTGCGCTCGGCCGCCTTGCGGACCGCGTCGTCCAGGTCGGTTTGGGAGCACAGGCCCACGGCGACCGGATCCACCGGCTGGATGTTGGCGGAGTTCCAGTGGGATCGGTCGCGGATCGACTGGATCGTCGGCTTGGTGGTGCCGACGAGTTTCATGATCTGACCGTCGGTGATCTCCGGATGGTAGCGGACCAGCCAGGCGATGGCGGCGGGGCGCTCCTGACGCTTCGACAGGGGCGTGTAGCGGGGGCCGCGGCGGCGCTGCTCGCCCTCCATGGCCGTGGTCTTCAGCAGCTTGAGGTCGACCATCGGGTCCTTTTCGGCGGCGGCGATGTTGTCGGCGGTCAGCTGGTTGTTGGCGACGGGGTCGAAGCCTTTCATGCCCTGGGCCACCTCGCCGTCGGCGATGCCGTTGACCTCCAGCTCGTGCAGCCCCGTGAAGCGGGAGATCTGGCGGAAGGTCAGGGTCGTGTTGTCCACCAGCCAGACGGCGGTGGCCTTGGGCATCAGCGGCAGGTCGTCGGACATGGGTCGCTCCTTGCGGGCCGGGGCGCCATTGGCGATGGGCCGCGCCGCGGGTTTCGCGACGCCGGCGGGCTGGCGGCCACCGTTAGAGGAATATCGGGTGCATAGCCGATCCAAGACCGCGGGGAAAGGGGACGCGCCGCATGCGACATTGTTCACGTTGCAGCGCAGCAAAAGTCATCCTAAAGACTTAAAAACGTGGTTAGCTGCCGGAGCGCCTCATGTCACTCTATGACGACGGGGGCGCCGACACGTTCGTGCGCACCCTGGTACCCCAACCCTCCGTCGATGCCGCAGCAGAGGCGCGACGTTCCGAACGTCAGGAGCGCGAGACGCTTCTGCGCTTTCTCGACTGGGCCGAAGGCGTCGCCGAAGACCTCGACGATGCCGACGCCGTGGCCGGGCTTCGCAGCGCGGCGGAGGCGGTGCGGCGCGGGCTTACAGACTGAGCATGATCTTGCCCATATGGGCGGAGCTTTCCATCAGCTGATGCGCGGCGGAGGCTTCGGCCAGAGGGAAGGTCGCGTGGATCACCGGTCCGATGCGGCGGGCGGCGAGCAAGGGCCAGACCTTTTCTTCGAGCGCTCGGGCCATCCGCGCCTTGTACTCGACCGAGCGCGGTCGGAGCGTGGAGCCGGTGATCGTCAGGCGTCGGATCATCACCTGAGAGAAGTTCACCTCAGCTTTCGGGCCGCCGAGGAAGGCGATCAGGGCGAGGCGGCCGTCGGTCGCCAGGGCCTGCAGGTCGCGGGGGATGTAGTCGCCGCCGACCATGTCGAGGATCAGATCGGCGCCGCGGCCCCCGGTGGCGGCTTTGATCTCGGCCACGAAGTCCTGCTCGCGGTAGTTGAAGGCGGCCTCGGCGCCTAGGTTGCGGCAGAACTCGGCCTTTTCGGCGGAGCCGACGGTGGCGAAAGGGCGGGCGCCGAAGGCGGCGGCGAGCTGGATCGCGGTCGAGCCGATGCCGGAGGAGCCGCCGTGGACCAGGAAGGTCTCTCCGCCCGTCAGGCCGCCGCGGTCGAACATGTTGATCCAACAGGTGAAGAAGGTCTCCGGGATCGCCGCGGCCTCGACCATGGAAAGATCGCCGGGGACCGGAAGGGCGTGGTCGGCGGAGGTGGCGGCGTATTCGGCGTAGCCGCCCCCGGGCAGGAGCGCGGTCACGGCGTCGCCTTCCTTCCAGCGGCCGACGCCGGCGCCGACGGCGGCGACGCGGCCCGCGGCCTCTAGCCCGGGGAGGTCGGAGGCGCCGGGGGGCAGCGGGTAGTTGCCGGTGCGCTGGAGGACGTCGGGGCGGTTCACGCCGGCGGCCTCGACCCGGATGACGATCTCTCCGGCGGCGGGGCGGGGGACGGGCCGCTCGGCCGGGGTCAGGACCTCCGGCCCGCCGAAGGAGGGCAGCTCGATGCAGCGCATGGTGGCGGGCAGATCCGACATGGGGCTCTCCTACGGTCTTGGGCCGCGTTCTTGTGCGGCGGGGCGGGGGCGAGGGCAAGCGGGGGCGGCGAGGCCAGGCGCGGCGGGCAGGGTCGGGCTGAGGGGAAATGCAGGGGGTGCTCAAGCTTGAGCAGGGGGTCAAGCATCTGAAAGCAAACACACAATTATTTTTATGAATGCGTTTGCGCTCACGTGAGGGCGGCGCGCCATTCCTCGGCCACCTGGGGGTCGGGATCGCAGGCCAGATCGCCAGCGAGGGCGCGCAGGCCCTCGCGGTCGAGCCGGCCGAGGGCCCAGACCGCCGCGCCGCGCACCAGGGCGGCCTCGTCGGTGAGGCGGGCGCGGGCGGCCGGGATCAGCTCCGGCAGGGCGGAGTTGCCGATGGCCACCAGCACGTTGCGCAGAAAGCGCGCGCGGCCGATGCGGCGGATGGGAGAGCCGCGGAAGACCTCTCGAAACGCCTCTTCCGTCAGGCCGGCGAGGTCCGCGAGCTTCGGCCGGGTGAGTTCCAGGCGGGCGGCGTAACCGATCTCCCGCGCCTGAGCCGCAAACTTGTTCCAGGGGCATACGGCGAGGCAGTCGTCGCATCCGTAGATGCGGTTGCCGATCAGGGGGCGCATCGCGCGCGGGATAGGCCCTTTCAGCTCGATGGTCAGGTAGGAGATGCAGCGGCGGGCGTCGAGCTGGAACGGCGCGGGGAAGGCCGCGGTCGGGCAGATGTCGAGGCAGGCGCGGCAGGAGCCGCAGCGCTCCGCCTGCGCCGGATCGGGGGGCAGGTCCAGCGTGGTGAAGATGGCGCCGAGGAAAAACCAATTGCCGAGCTCGCGCCCCAGCAGGTTGGTGTGCTTGCCCTGCCAGCCGAGGCCCGCGGCCTGGGCCAGGGGCTTTTCCATCACTGGCGCGGTGTCGACGAAGACCTTGATCTCGGCGCCCGGAGCGCCGCGGGCGCGGGCCTCTTCGATCAACCATCGGCCGAGGCGCTTGAGCCGCTTCTTGACCAGATCATGGTAATCGCGGCCGCGGGCGTAGACGGAGATGTTGGCGCGCTCGGGCCGCGACAGAAGGTGGAGCGGGTCTTCGTCGGGCGTGTAGGCCTCGGCCAACATCACGGCGGCGCGGGCGCTCGGCCAAAGCGCCGTCGGATCGCCGCGCCATGCGGCGCGGTCGGCCATCCAGTCCATGTCCCCATGGCGTCGTTCGGCGAGGAACCGGGCGAGGCGCTCAGCCGCCTGGGGGATGGCGTCAGGCCGTGCGACCCCGACGGCCGAGAAGCCCTCGGCCCGCGCGCGCGCCTTCAGGGACGCCTTCAGGTCCGCCTCTATCTTGGCCACGGGGTGCACGGTAGGCGCGCGCGGCCTGGGTGCAAAGCGCGCGACGATTTCCGCCTGCTACGAAAAAAGCCGCCGAGAGATCGGCGGCTGTCTTCGTCCGGGCACGGCGGGCCTGCGTCGCGGAAGCGCCCGCTCTCAGGACTGACGACGCCGGCGCGCGGCGACGAGAGCCCCGAGCCCGGACAGCATCAGAAGCCCGGCCGCGGGCAGGGGCACTTCGGCGCCGGGCGGGGGCGAGATGGGGGAGAAGGCCAACCCGCCGACATCGATCGTGGCTCCGTATGAGATCGACTCGCCCGGCGCGAGCGATCCGCCGACGAAGGCGAGCACGCCAGCGCTGTCAAGGACGCCTTCCATCTCCGTGACGAACACGAAATCGCTCGGCGCGCCGGGCAGGTTCAGACCGCCGACCACGAGGGCGAACGCGTCGGCCTCTTCGTCCGGCAAGGAGATCGACGCTTCGCCGATGATGTCGTAGAGCACCGAGCCTTCGAAAAACTGATCCTGTCCCGGCGCGGCCCCAGGAATTCCCGACGTGTTTTCGATGGTGAAGGTCACGTCCAGGATGAAGTCGACGAGAGCTTCTCCGCCAGGCGCGTCGGCCGCTCCCGTAGCGATGCCCACCACGCCGACGACACCGCTGGCCAGCTCGTCGGTCGTGAGCGCCGCGGCGTTTCCGGCCACCAAGACCTGGGACAGACCGTCGTTTATGACGTAGTCGACGGTGACTTCGATGTCCGGATCGCTCTCGATCTCCAGCCAGACCTCTCCGGCTGCGCCGAACTGGGCCAGGGCCAAGGCCTTCGGGGCCGAGAAAAGGGCCGTTGCAACGACGGCCACCGCGACGATTGATCTCATCAGAAACGCTCCACGCCTGCTCACGGTCCCACACAACCGTGACATCTTCGGAAGCAGTTAACATGGTTTGCTGCGGCGCGCCACAGCGCAGACGCGCCCCCGGCCGGTCCTTAAAAAACGCCGGTCCATGGAAAACGCCGGTCCATGGAAAACGCCGGTCCATGGAAAACGCCGGTCCGTGGAAAACGCCGATCGTCAGAAATCGAGGTCGGCGTAGTGCGGCGGCGGCGGAAAGCCGGGCAGGTGATCGGCCAGAAGCGCGCGGAA
>JBCCPD010000067.1:0-12451 GCA_039025075.1 Pseudomonadota bacterium
CGGCCAAGCTGGGCCGCGCGATGCAAGCGGGCGAGGTCTCGGCGGCTGAGGCGATGCAGGCGCATCTCGACCGCATCGCCGCCGTGAACCCGGCGGTCAACGCGCTGGTGTCGCTGCGCGATCCCGACGAGGTGATGGCGGAGGCGCGCGCGGCGGGCCACGCCCCCGCGCGCGGCGAGGCGCCGGAGGGCTCCGCCGGGCTGCTCTTCGGTCAGCCGGCGGCGCCGAAGGACCTGTCGATGACCAAGGGCCTGCGCTCCACCCAAGGATCGCCGATCTTCAAGGATCATGTGCCGGAGGCGGACGACCTGCTCGCCGGGCGCATGCGCGCCGCCGGGACCATCTTCGTCGGCAAGGCCAACACGCCGGAATTCGGCTTGGGCTCGCACACGTTCAACGAGGTCTTCGGGGCGACGCTGAACCCTTGGGACATGGGGCGGACGGCCGGAGGGTCTTCGGGCGGCGGATCGGTCGCGGCGGCGATGCGGATGCTGCCGGTGGCCGACGGGTCGGACATGATGGGCTCGCTGCGCAACCCCGCCGGCTGGGCCAACATCATGGGCATGCGGCCGAGCTGGGGGCGCATCCCGAACTCGGACGCGCCGGACGTCTACACCTCGCAGCTCGCGGTGATGGGGCCGATGGGCCGCTCGGCGGCGGACCTGGCGCTGCTGCTGGACGCGCTGGCGGGCTTCGACCCGGCGGCACCGCTGAGCCTGGAGGACGCGCCGTCCTTCTTCGACGCGCTGGAGGCGGAGCCTGACCCGGCGTCCCATGCGAAGGGTCTTCGGATCGGCTGGCTAGGCGATCTCGACGGCCGCTGCGCCATGGATCCGGGGATCCTGGAGACCTGCGAGGCGGCGCTGAAGGCGTTCGAAGGGCTCGGCGCGGCGGTGGAGCCGGCGCGGATGGACCTCGACCCCGACGTGGCGTGGGAGAGCTGGACGCGCCTGCGCCACGCGGTGATGGCCGCCAAGCATCGCGAGGCCTACGAGGACGCGGGCAAGCGGGCGCTGCTGAAGCCCGAGGTGGTGTGGGAGATCGAGAGCGGGCTGAAGCTGTCGGCGCTCGACGTGCATGCGGCCTGGGTGCAGAGGACGCGGCAGCACTTGGCGCTGGAGGCGCTGTTCGCGCGCTACGACCTGCTGGCGGTGCCCTCGGCGCAGGTCTGGCCCTTCCCGGTGGAGCAGCGGTTCCCGGAGGAGATCGCGGGCCGGACCATGGACACCTATCACCGGTGGATGGAGATCATGATCCCGGCCTCGCTGTCGGGGCGGCCGGCGATCTCCGTTCCCGCCGGGTTCTGCCCCGAGGGCGGACCGGCGCCGGGCACGCCGATCGGGGTCCAGCTGATCGGGCCGCTGCGCGACGATCTGGGCGTGCTGCGCGCGGCGGCGGCGTTCGAGACGGCGGCGGATTGGGTGCGCCAGGCGCCGCCGGAGCCGGCGTGAAGGCCGCGCTTCAGGCGTAGGTCACCGTTCCAAAGCCGTCCTCGAGATGGGGCGCCTCGTTGAAGCTGTTGAGCCAGAGGCGCTTTTCGTTGCCGACGATCCGCGTGAAGCCGGTGTTCTTGGACTGCAGGTTCATGCGGATCATCGACTCGCCGCTCGCCTCCAGCAGGCGGGAGATGACGTGGCCGATGACGCCGCCCGAGGAGACCACGAGGACCGGCGCCTCGGCCGCCACGGCGGCGGCGAGGGCCCGCGCGACGCGCGCTTGGAAGTCCTGGAACGTCTCGGGCGGGGCGAGCTCCCCCGACTGCCATCTGGAAAGCGCGTGGCGGAAGATCTTAAAGTGCGCGCGCTTGTCTCCGTGCGGCGCGGCCTCGCCCCCGGCCTCGAGCCAAGCGGCTAGGATCGCGTCGGCGTCGTATTCGTCCCAGCCGGGCTCCACCGTCGCGGCGAGCAGCCCGCCGTAACCCTCGGCGATGCCCTCGAAGGTTTCGCGCTGGCGGCGCAGAGCGCCGTGGAAGACGGAGGCGAAGCGGACGCCCCGGTCCTGGAACCAGGCGCCGAGCTGCCGGGACTGCGCGTGCCCGACCTCGGACAGCTGGTCGTAGTCGTCGGCCCCGAAGGACGCCTGTCCGTGGCGGACGAGCCAGATGCGGGTCATGTGTATCTTTCGTCAGGTACGCCGCGCCCTCGCCGGCGGGCCGGCCAAAAAGGACGGGGGTGGGTGGGCGGGAGGCGCGCCGGCGAGGGCGCCTCCCGCGGAGCGCGGGGCTCAGGGGTCGTCGCCGACCCGCACCAGCTGCTTGCCGAAGTTGCCGCCCTTGAGCAGCTCCATGAAGGCGGCGGGGGCGTTTTCGAGGCCCTCGGCGACGGTCTCGCGGTACTTGACGCGGCCGTCGGAGACCATCGGCGCGACCTCCGACAGGAACTCGCCGAGCCGGCCCCAGTGGTCGGTGACGATGAAGCCTTGGGCCTTGAGGCGCTGGGTGAGGAGGAGCCGCCAGGCGCGGGGCATGGGCAGCGCGTCCTCCAGGTTGTTGCCCGAATACCAGGCGATCATCCCGCAGATGGAGATGCGGCCGAAGACGTTCATCAGCGGCAGCACCGCCTCGGTGGTCTTGCCGCCGACATTCTCGAAATAGACGTCGACGCCCTGGGGCGCGGCCTCGGCGATCCCGGCGCGCAGGGCCTTGGCGTCGAGCGCGCGGTGGTCGAGGCAGGCGTCGAAGCCCAGTTCTTCCGTAACGTAGGCGCATTTGTCGGCGCCGCCGGCGACGCCGACCGCCGTCATGCCCTTGGCCTTGGCGAGCTGGCCCGCCAGCGAGCCGACGGCGCCGGAGGCGGCGGAGATCACCGCGGTCTCGCCCGGCTTCGCCTCGCCGATGATGTTGAGCCCGGTCCAGGCGGTCATGCCGGGCATGCCCAGCACGCCGAGCGCGGTGGAGATGGGCGCGATCGAGGGGTCGATCTTGCGCGCCCGCTCCCCGTTCGAGACGCCGTGGGAGGCCCAGCCGAGCCGCTCCGCCACGATGTCGCCCACGGCGAAGCCGGGGTGGTTGGAGGCGACGACCTCGGCCACCACCTCGCCCTCCATCGTGCCGCCGAGCGGCACCGGCGCGGCGTAGGACTTCGCGTCGTCCATGCGTCCGCGCATGTAGGGATCGAGGCTCAGCCAGATGGTGCGGGCGAGGAGCTCGCCCTCGCCCGGGGTCGGGACGTCGCCGGTCTCGAACGAAAAGTCCGAGGGCTTGGGGGCCCCTTGCGGGCGGGCGGCGAGAGCGATGCGCTGCATCTGGGACATGGCGGGATCCTCCGGGGTCGCGGGCGCGTTGATCTTGGCGCGGCAGGGGGCCGCGCGGGCGGCGTTCGGGCGCTCATGCGTCGCCGCGGCGGACCATGGCCGCGCGTCGCGCCAGGCGCAACCGGCCCCGCCTGGGGCCGGGCGCCGACGCCGGATACGGTCGTTTCTTCAGGTCGCGGGGTCGAGCGCGCGCGCGATGGCCGCTATGCAACGTGGTTGTCGCCTGAAGGATTCGCCGCCGCGCGGCCTGCCGCGCCCGACCGTTCCGTAGGGCTCGACGCCGCCCCGCAGGACGCCCTCGAGGCCGACGCCGCCGCGCTCGACCCTCCTCCGGCTTCGGCGCCGGCCGCCAAGGTCTCTTTCGTCGGGCCGAGCCTGCCGACGCCGCTCGCGCGGGCGGTCGCGACCGCCTAGCCTCGACCGCATGCTCGCCAGCCCGCCTCTGCCGCCCTTGCGCGCGATCCTCTACGCCCCGCCGACGGAGCCCCTGCGCGTGCTGCATGCCGACGCCGCGATCCTAGTGGTCGACAAGCCGGCCGGCCTGCTGAGCGTCCCCGGCAAGGCGCCCGGCCTCGCCGACTGCCTCGCCGCCCGCGCCGAGGCCGCCTTCCCCGGCGCCCGCATCGTGCACCGGCTGGACCGAGACACCTCGGGCGTCATGGTGCTGGCCCGCGACGCGCGCGCCCAGCGCATCCTCGGCCTGCAGTTCGAGAAGCGTCAGGTCGCCAAGCTCTACGAAGCCCTCGCGGCAGGCCGTCGCGAGGGGGCCGGGCGCATCGAGGCGCCGCTGACCGCCGACTGGCCCGAGCGGCCCCGCCAGAAGATCGACGCGAAGGCCGGCCGCCCCGCCGTCACCGACTGGCAGGCGCTGGGGCCGGTCGCCGCCCTGCCCCGGCCGGCGACCCGTTTCGCGCTGACGCCTCTGACCGGCCGCAGCCACCAGCTGCGCGTGCATCTCGCCGCGCTCGGCCACCCGATCCTGGGCGATGCGCTCTATGCGCCGGACCCGGTCTTCGAGGCGGCGCCCCGGCTGATGCTGCACGGCCGCGCGCTGTCCCTGCGCTCCCCTCTCGACGGCGCGCCGCTGCGCTTCGCCTCGCCGCCGCCTTTCTGACCCGGCCTCATCGCGGCGCCGCCGAGACGGCTTGGCGGCGATCCGCGCCGGATCGCGCGGCGGGAGGGGGCTCGACGCCCCCTCCCTACGCTCCGCCCTCGACCGGGAGCGCCGCCGCGACAGCAAGGCGCGCCGTGGGGCCTCGTCGCCGTCGGCCGCACGCCTATCTGCGTGAGCATGAAGGACGGACCCGACCCGCCCCTCGGCCCCGCGGCCGGGGACCCGATCCCCCCGGCGCTCGCCCGCCGCTTGGTGCGCCTCGACCCGTTCCGGCGATCGCTGCAGGCCCCGGCCCCAGCGCGCCCCGCGGACCAGGCGCGGTCCGAGATCCGGCTGGCGTTGATCTGGGGCGCTCTGACCCACGGGATCTTCGGCCTCGCCGCGCTGTCGATGCTCGTCGGGCTCGGCTCGGGCATGCGCCTGGGGATCGGCGCCGTGCCGCAGCCTTGGGCCTGGGCGGCAAATCTGCTGCTTCTGCTGCAGTTCCCCTTGGGGCACTCCTGGTTTCTGTCCCGGCGCGGCCGCGGCAGGCTCGGGCGCCTCGCGCCGGGAGGGGAGGCGGCGGGACGCACCCTCGCCACCTCCACCTACGCTCTGATCGCCTCGCTCCAGCTGCTGGCGCTGTTTTGGCTTTGGACGCCTTCGGGCCAGGTCTGGCGTGCGCCGGACGGCGGCGCCTTGGCGCTGGCGCTGATCCCCTACGCCGCCGCCTGGGCCTTTCTGGGCAAGGCCAGCTGGGACGCCGGGGCGGAAGTGCAGAGCGGCCTTTTGGGCTGGTTTTCCCTCCTGCGCGGCATCCGCCCGATCTTCCCCCCCATGCCCGAGCGCGGGGCTTTCCGGTTCCTGCGCCAGCCGATCTATTTCGCCTTCGCTCTGGTCACCTGGACGGTTCCGGTGTGGACGCCCGACGCGCTTCTGACGGCGACGGTCCTGACGCTCTACTGCGCCCTCGGCCCGTTGCTGAAGGAGCGCCGCTTCGACGCGATGTTCGGCGAGCGTTGGCGGACCTATCGCGCCCGCACGCCCTATTGGCTGCCGAGGGCGCCGCGATGACCGCCGCCTACGCCTCCCCCGCCCAGGACCCCGCCCTCTACGACGGGGTGGCGGATCATTGGTGGGACGACTCGGTCAGATGGGTGCGCACGCTGCAGGCCATGGTCCCGGCCCGTCTGCGCTGGTTCGAAGCCCAGGGGGCCGTCTGGCACGGTCTCGACGTGCTGGATCTGGGCTGCGCCGGCGGCTTCATGGCCGAGGCGCTGGCGCGCAAGGGCGCCCGCGTCTCAGGTCTCGACCCGGCCGACGCGGCGATCGCCGCGGCGCGCGCGCACGCCGCCGCCGAAGGCCTTTCCGTCGACTTCCGCGCCGGCGTGGGAGAGGCCCTGCCCTACGCGGACGACGCCTTCGACGCCGTGGTCTGCGTCGACGTGCTGGAGCATGTGAGCGATCTGGGCGCGGTGCTGGAGGAGGTGCGCCGCGTCCTGCGCCCCGGCGGCCGGTTCTGCTTCGACACGATCAACGCCGGCCCCCTGCCCGCCTTCGCCGTGGTGACGCTGGCCGAAAACCTGCTGGGCCTGCTGCCCAAAGGCGCCCACGATCCGGACCTCTTCATCAAGCCGAGCCATCTGCGCGGCGCGTTGGAGAGCCTGGGCTTCGAGGTCGGCCCGTTCCGCGGCCTCGGGCCGGTCGGCCTGAACCGGCGGCTCGACGTCGTCTTCGGCACGCACCCGCTCACGTCGATCATCTACATCGGAACCGCCAAGGCCCCCGGCTGAGCCCCTGGGCCGGCCACCGGCCGAGTCCCCGGCCGAGGACGACGAGGCCCCCGCCGACCTCGCGCCATGCCCAGAGCGCTGCAGGTCGGCGGGGGTCGGCCCCGGACCGGGTCCGAGGCCCGGCGGCGCGCGGGACCGGCGGACCGGGCGTCCCATCCGTCCGCACGCCCCGCCGCGCCGCCGATCCTTTGGAAAGGCTTGGAAGCCCGGGCCTTGAAAGAGGCTTGGAAGCCCGGGCTCGGCGCAGAGGCTCAGGAGCCGAGGCTGCGCCGCAACCGCTCCAAGGCCGACGGAGCCGGCGCGCCGAGGGCGGACGCCGCAGGCCCCCCCGCCGAGATCCCCGCGATCCGCTCGTCCTTTTCGCGGGAGGAGCGGGAGGAGCCGAACTCATAGTCGAAGGCCGTGCCGATATTGCGGGCGAACATGCCCCCGATGCCGGTCAAAAAGCCCACCAGAGTGTTGACCAGAGCGCTGTTCTGCGCGGTCTGACCGAGGCTGAGCAGAAACATCACGCCCGCGATCCCCACCACCGCCGCGAAGGCGGCGATCAGCATCACGTCGGCGCGGCGGGAGCCTTGGCCGGTGGCCTCCACGATGGCCACCTCCCGCGCCCGCGCGTCGGCCCGGTCGGCCAGCAGGGCCTCGGTCTCCGCCAGGGCGAGCTCCGCCAGGCGCGCGCGCAGCTCGGCCGCCAGCGCCGGATCGGCTTCGATCGCCGCCAGGGCCGCGTCGCGGCCCTCCGCCGTGGCGGGATCGGCGCCGGTCACCGCCTGAACGGCGGCCAGGGCGGCGCGGGTCATAGGCCCGTCGGGGTCCTCGCAGAGGCGGGAGACCAGCGCCGGCGCCGCCGCCGCCAGGATGGGAAGCAGAAGAGGCAAGGCCATGTCGCGTCCCTCCCCCGTCACGCCGCCAGAGCGTCGGACTGGCCGAGCACGTGGATCGCCGCCTGGGCCGCCGCCTCCACGGCCGGACCGGGCCGACCGGTCACGGGCAGCGCGACGCGCGCCTCGAAGCGCCGGATCGCGGCTTCGGTCCGCGGTCCCATCAGCCCGTCCGCCGTTCCCGGCTCCGCCCCCAGATGCGACAGCGCCCGCTGCAGATCGATCAGGGAGGCGACGCGGAAGCGGAACCGCTCGTCCACCGGCGCCGCGTGCCTGGCATAGGCCTCGGCCATCTTCGCGTCATAGCGGTTCTTGGCGTAGGCGGGCCCGTTGTAGCCCTTGGCGAAAGCCGCCCAATCGCGCCGGCGCAGCGCCGCCTCCAGCCGGGCGCCGCGCACGTAGCCGACGAAGGCGATCAGCTGCGCCGCCTCGCTCTCGCACAGGTCGCCCACGAAGGTCTCGACGTCCGGCCAGCCGCACAGCTCGGCGTTCAGGCCCAGGATCTGGAACCGGCCCCAGCTGGCGGCGCGCAGCGCGGCCTCTCGATGCAGGGCGGCGGCGCGGGCCAGCCGGTCGTACTGCGCCTCTCCGCCGCGGCCATAGCCGCCGGGCGCGGGGTGGGAAAGATCGCCCGTCCCGTCGAACTCACCGGCGGTGAGGCGGCGGAAGACATGGCGTTCGAACAGGATCGGCGGACGGCCGGAGGCGAGGAAGGCAGCGCCGCGGCTCTCCACCTCCGCCACGGCGCGGATGGCGGCGGGCTCGCAGCCCAGAGCGTCGGCGGCGGCGGTCCAAGGGGCGTCGCCCTGCAGCGCCCGAGCGGCGCCCCGAAACGTGCGGGGAGCGCGACGCGGCATGGACGAGGGATAGGTCGTCTGAGTCATGCGAGGGTCCTTTTCCGCAACGGGTCCTGGCGCGCGGGAAGGGGAACGGCGTGAGTCGCGCGCCCTCGTGCTTTGGTCGTAGATATGCGCGGGATTGGTTTGTATTTGGTTAAAGCTGCGGCCTTCGCCAAGGGCGCGCGCGGCCTCAGCGCTCCCGCGCGCTCCAGGGCGGCGGCCGCCTGCGGGGCCGCGCCGCACGCACGATCCTGTACCGTCGGTCGCCGGCCAGCTCTTCGACCTGGGCGAAGCGCGCGTCGAGGGCGCGTGCATAGGGCAGGTGGCGGTTCGCCACGAGCCACAGGGCTCCCGATGGCTTCAGAAGCCGCGCCGCGGAGGCGATGAAGGCGTCGCCCAACGCCGGCTCCGCGGCCCTGGCCTCATGGAACGGCGGGTTGCAGATCACGGCGTCGTGGCCGCCCTCGGCGAGGCGCGGGGACCGCGCGTCGGCCCAATGGAACGTCGCGCGCGCATCGTCGAGATTGGCGCGGGCGCAGGTCAGCGCCGCATGCTCCGCCTCGATCAGGTCGATCCGGGCCACGGCCTCGGACGCCAGGGCGGCGGCGGCCAGAAAGCCCCAGCCGGCGCCGAGATCGGCGACGACGCCCTGGAGCGGCGGCAGCGCCTCGGCCAGGAGGGCGGAGCCGGGGTCGGCCCCGTCCCAGGAAAAGATGCCGGCGGCGGTGACGGCCGGCGCGCCGCTCGGCAGCGCGGCGCGGGGGGCGGGCTCGGCCGCTTCGCGCCAGGCGCCCAGGGCGGGCGGGGTCGGGTCGGCGCGCACCACGGTCAGGGCGCGGCCGTGACCTCCGGGGCGGGCGACGGGGTCGAGGCCGAGGGCGCGCAAGTCCTTCTGCAAGCTCTCGATTCCGTCGGTCTTGGCGCCGGCGACAAGGACGTGGCCACCCGGCGCGGTCAGCGCCCAGGCCTGGGCGAAGAGCGCTCGGGTCTCGGCGCGGGCGCGGGTGAGGGCGAGCATCGCGACGGGGCGTGCGGGCGCATGCGAGGCGATCTGCGGCGAGACGTCGTGGCCCTCGGACGCGAGGGCGTCGTGCCAGGGACGAAAGCCCTGGGCGGCGATCAGGGCGCCCGGCGCGAAAGGGCCGCCGGGGCGGGCGCGCAGGGCGTAGGCCGGGGTTTCGGGGGTGGGAGGGCTCGGCAGAGCCTCCGCCGCGCGGGCGAGGAGGGCCATGGCGTTGGTCATGGCAAGGCTTTCAAACTATTGAAAAGCTGCGATTTTCCAACCGATTTCGATCAGCTTTCGAACTCGAGCAGCAGGTCCTTGGCGTCGATCTGAGCGCCGGCGCCGGCGTGGACGGCCTTCACGGTGCCCGCGCGCTCGGCGTGCATCGCAGTCTCCATCTTCATGGCCTCGATGGTCAGCAGGAGGTCGCCCTCGCGGACCTTGCGGCCCGCCTCCACCGCGACGGAGGCGACGACGCCCGGCATGGGGGCGGCGACGTGGGCGGGATTGCCGTCCTCGGCCTTGGGGCGCGCCTCCGCCGCGCCGCCGGCCTTGCGGTCCTGGACGGAGACGATGCGGGGCTGACCGTTGAGCTCGAAGAAGACCTTCACGGTCCCGTCCTCGGTCGGCTCGCCCAGGGCGGAGAGAAGCAGATGGAGGGTCTTGCCGGGCTCGATCTCCACCTCGACCTCGTCGCCGACTTCCATGCCGTAGAAGAAGACCGGGGTGGGCAGAAGGCGGACCGGGCCGAATTCGGCGTGACGCTTGGCATAGTCCGTGAAGACCTTGGGATACATGGCGTATCCCATGAGGTCCTCATCGTCCAAATCGACTCCGCAGGCGGCCTGGGCGGCCTCGCGCATCTCGTCGAGATCGGCGGGCGGGACCGAGGCGCCGGGGCGATCCGTGTTCGGCGCCTCGCCCTTCAGGGCCTTCTTGACGATCGCCTCGGGGAAGCCGCCCGGGGGCTGGCCGAGATCGCCGCGGAGCATGCCGATGACGCTCTCGGGGAAGCTCACGTCCTTGTTCGGATCCTCCACATCCGCGCGCGAAAGGCCCGCGGCGACCATGCTGAGGGCCATGTCGCCGACGACTTTCGACGACGGCGTGACCTTCACGATGTCGCCGAACATCAGGTTCACCTCGGCATAGGTGCGGGCGACCTCGTGCCAGCGCTCCTCCAGCCCCATGGCGCGGGCCTGGGCCTTGAGATTGGTGAACTGCCCGCCGGGCATTTCGTGCAGATAAACCTCCGCCGAGGGGGCCATCATGTCGCTTTCGAAGCCCGCATATTGCAGTCGGACGAGCTCCCAGTAGTCCGAAACCTCTCTCAAACGGGCCGGATCGAGACCCGTGTCACGTTTTGTTCCGCTCAAAGCGGAGACCAAAGAGCCCAGGGGAGGCTGCGATGTGAGCCCCGAAAAGGCGTCCATGCAGGCGTCGACGGCGTCCACGCCGGCCTCGGAGGCCGCCAAAAGCGTCGCCGCGGAGATGCCGGAAGTGTCGTGAGTGTGCAGATGGACGGGCAATCCAGTCTCGGATTTGAGGGCGGAGACCAGCTCTTTCGCCGCCGCGGGCTTCAAAAGACCGGCCATGTCCTTGATGCCGAGCACATGGGCGCCGGCGGATTTCAGCTCCGCAGCCATGCCGACATAGTAGTCGAGGTCGTATTTCGGGCGCGCCGGGTCGTGCAGATCGCCGGTGTAGCAGACCGCAGCCTCCAGCACCTTGCCGGATTCCAACACCGCATCCATGGAGACGCGCATGTTTTCGACCCAGTTGAGGCTGTCGAAGACGCGGAACACGTCGACGCCGGACTCCGCCGCGCGCAGGACGAAGGCCCGGACCACGTTGTCCGGATAGGTGGTGTAGCCGACGCCGTTGGCGCCGCGAAGCAGCATCTGGGTCAGAAGATTGGGCATGGCCGCGCGCAGGTCGCGCAGGCGCTGCCAGGGGCATTCGTCGAGGAAACGGTAGGCGACGTCGAAGGTCGCCCCGCCCCAGCATTCGACGGAGAACAGCCCGGCGAGGTTGTGGGCGTAGGCCGGCGCCGCCTTGACCATGTCGTGGGAGCGCATGCGGGTGGCGAGCAAGCTTTGGTGCCCGTCGCGCATGGCGGTGTCGGTGACCAGCAGCCGCTCCTGCGCCAGCATCCAGTCGCGCAGACCCTCCGGCCCCCGCTCCTCCAGCACGGATTTGGAGCCCGAGGGGGGCGCGGCGGCGCGCAGCTTGGGCGGACGCGGCCGGCGGGCATGGGCGGGAGGCTTGGCGCGGCCCTCGACCTCGGGCCGCGGGTTCACGGTGACGTCGGCCACGTAGTTCAGCAGCTTGGTGGCGCGGTCCTGTCGGGGCGCGAAATCGAAAAGCTCCGGCGTCTCGTCGATGAACTTGGTATGGTAGCTCATGTCGACGAAGCGGGGGTGCTTCAGCAGGTTCTCCACGAAGGCGATGTTGGTGGCGACGCCGCGGATGCGGAATTCGCGCAGGGCCCGGTCCATGCGGGCGATGGCCTCGTCCGGCGTCGGCGCCCAGGCGGTAACCTTTTCCAGCAGCGAGTCGTAATAGCGGGTGATGACCGCGCCGGAATAGGCGGTGCCGCCGTCGAGGCGGATGCCGAAGCCGGTGGCGCCGCGATAGGCGGTGATGCGGCCGTAGTCGGGGATGAAGTTGTTGGTGGGGTCCTCGGTCGTTACGCGGCACTGCACGGAGTGACCGTCGAGGCGGATGGCGTGCTGGCCGGGCACGCCCGTCGCCTCGGCGATGGAGGCGCCTTCGGCGATGCGGATCTGGGCGCGGACGATGTCGATGCCGGTGACCTCTTCGGTCACGGTGTGCTCGACCTGGACGCGCGGATTGACCTCGATGAACAAGAATTCCTGGGTCGCCATGTCCATCAGGAATTCGACGGTGCCGGTGCATTCGTACTTGGCGTGGCGGCAGATGCGCAGGGCGAGCTCGCAGACCTCGGCGCGCTGCTCTTCGGAGAGGTAGGGGGCGGGGGCGCGTTCGACGACCTTCTGGTTGCGGCGCTGGACGGTGCAGTCCCGCTCGAAGAGGTGGACGAGGGAGCCGGCCTTGTCGCCGAGCACCTGCACTTCGACGTGGCGGGCGCGCTGGATGAGGCGTTCGAGATAGCCCTCGCCGTTGCCGAAGGCGGACTCGGCCTCGCGGCGCCCGGCGCGGACCTTCTCCTCCAGCTCCTCGGGGGCGAGGACCGGGCGCATGCCGCGGCCGCCGCCGCCCCAGCTGGCCTTTAGCATCATCGGGTAGCCGATCTGCTCGGCCATTTCGCGCACGAGGACCATGTCCCCGTCGCCGGTGAGGTCCGGCAGGACGTCCGAGGCGGGGATCACCGGCACGCCGGCGTCGATGGCGGCGCGGCGGGCGGAGGCCTTGTCGCCGAGCATCCTCATGGCGTCCGCCGTGGGGCCGATGAAGGCGATGCCGGCCTCGTTGCAGGCGTCCACGAAGTCGGGGTTTTCCGACAGCAGGCCGTAGCCCGGATGGATCGCATCGGCGCCGCATTCCAGCGCCACGCGGATCATCTCATCGATGCTCAGATAGGCGGCGACAGGGCCGAGGCCTTCGCC
>JBCCPD010000068.1:0-12435 GCA_039025075.1 Pseudomonadota bacterium
CCTGTGGCGCCCTCCGCCCGAGCCCTGGGACGCCCGCAGCTTCGCCCCCCTGCGCCGCCTCGCCCACCGCCTCCCCGGCCAAGTCTTCCTCCTCGCGGCCCCCGGCTACGACGGCCTCGACGCCCCCCGCCTCGACCGCCTGGCGGAGGAAGCGGCGTCTGCAAAAGCCCCCCTAACCGCCTCCGCCGCCCCGCTTTTCCACGACGGCGCCCGCCGCGCCCTCGCCGATGTCCTCTCGTGCATCCGCGAAGGAACCACCATCGACCGCCTCGGCCGCCTCGCCCAACCCAACGCCGAGCGGCGCCTGCGCAGCGAGCCCGAAATGCGCCGCCTCTTCGCCTCATACCCCCAAGCCGTTGACCAATCAGGTGAAATCGCCGCCCAGTGCAGCTTCTGCCTCTCCGAACTCCGCTACGAGTACCCCGACGAGGTCGCCGATGGCGAAGACCCCCAAACCCGCCTCGAACGCCTGACCGCCGAAGGCCTGCGCCACCGCTACCCCGACGGCGTCCCCGAGCGCGTCGCCAAGCTCGCCCGCCACGAACTGACCCTCATCCAAAAGCTTGATTACGCGCGCTATTTCCTCACCGTCCGAGACCTCGTCGCCTTCGCCGAGTCCCGCGGCATCCTCTGCCAGGGCCGAGGCTCCGCCGCCAATTCCGTTGTCTGCTACGCCCTGCGCGTCACTGCCATCGGCCCCGACATCGCGACCATGGTCTTCGAGCGCTTCGTCTCCGAGGCCCGCGACGAGCCCCCCGACATCGACGTCGACTTCGAGCACGAACGCCGCGAAGAAGTCATCCAGCACATTTACGAGCGCTACGGCCGCCACCGCGCCGGCCTCTGCGCCACCGTGATCCACTACCGCGCCCGCCGCGCCATCCGGGAGGTCGGCAAGGGCATGGGCCTGACCGCCGACGTGATCAACGCCCTCGCCTCCCAGATCTGGGGCTGGTCGACCGAGGCGATCCTGGAGGCGCGCATCCGCGAGGTCGGGCTCGACCCGCACGACCCCCGGCTGCGTCAAACCCTTGATTTGGTCAACGAACTCATAGGCTTCCCGCGACACCTCTCCCAACATGTCGGCGGCTTCATCATGACCCGCGGCCGGCTGGACGAGTTGGTTCCCATCGAGAACGCGGCCATGGAGGACCGCACCGTCATCGAGTGGGACAAGGACGACATCGACGCCCTCGGCATCCTGAAGGTCGACGTTCTGAGCCTCGGCATGCTCACCTGCATCCGCAAGGCCTTCGAGCTGATCGCCGAGCATGGCGGCGCCCAATACGAGCTGGCCACCCTCCCGCCCGAAGACCCCGCCGTCTACGACATGCTCTGCCAGGCGGACAGCATCGGCGTCTTCCAGGTGGAATCCCGCGCCCAGATGAATTTTCTGCCGCGCATGCGCCCGCGCTGCTTCTACGACCTGGTCATCGAGGTCGCCATCGTCCGCCCCGGCCCCATCCAGGGCGACATGGTCCACCCCTACCTGCGCCGCCGACGGGGCGAAGAAAAAGTCTCCTTCCCTTCAGACGCCTTGGGAGATGTGCTCGGCAAGACCCTGGGCGTGCCGCTGTTTCAGGAACAGGCGATGCAGATCGCCATCATCGGCGCGGGCTTCGATCCATCGGAGGCCGACCGCCTCCGCCGCGCCCTCGCCACTTTCCGTAAATCCGGCACCATCCACAATTTCCGAGAGCGCTTCGTCCAGGGCATGCTCGCCAACGGCTACGATCAGGAGTTCGCAGAGCGCTGCTTCAGCCAGATCGAAGGCTTCGGCGAATACGGGTTTCCGGAGTCCCACGCGGCCTCCTTCGCTCTCCTGGTCTACGCCTCCGCCTGGCTGAAAAAGCACCACCCGGCGGCCTTCGCCTGCGCGCTCCTGAACTCCCAGCCCATGGGCTTCTACGCCCCGGCCCAGATCGTCCGCGACGCCCGCCAGCACGCGGTCGAGGTCCGGCCCGTCTGCATCAACGCCAGCTACTGGGACAACACGTTGGAACCCTGCCCAGGCTCCACCTCCGGCTTCGCCATTCGCCTCGGCTTCCGCCAGATCAAGGCGATGAAGGAAGAAGACGCCCAGTGGCTGACCGCCGCCCGCGGCAACGGCTATGCGGCGGTGGAGGACCTGTGGCGCCGCGCCGGGCTCAAGCCCGCGGCCCTGCGCGTCCTGGCCGAGGCCGACGCCTTCGCCGACCTGGGCCTGACCCGGCGCGAGGCGCTGTGGGAGGCCAAGGCCCTTTCCGGCGACGCGCCCCTGCCCCTCTTCGCCGGCGAGATGGAGGGCGAGGGCATCGTCGAGCCCGCCGTGCACCTGCCGGAAATGACCCTCGGCGAGGCGGTGGTGGAGGACTACGTCGCCCTGCGCCTGAGCCTGCGCGCCCACCCGGTGGAGCTGCTGCGCCCGATCCTGACCCCAGGCCCCTCGATCGAAAGCCCCCGTGACAAAGCCCCCGTGACGCGGAGGGCGGACGGGCGCTAGGGTGACGTAGCTGAACGCCTCTGCGATCCGCCGACGACGGGCGGCCCAGACGAAGGACCCGCGATGATCCGATTCCTGCGCAGCCTTTCGCTTGTGGTTCTCGCCGCGACGGCGCTTCTGGCGGCCGGTCCCGCGTCGGCCGATCTCGCCAAGGCGCGCACGCTCATGGAGCTGGCGCGCATCGACGCGGTTCTCGCGCGGATCAGCGCGCAAGGGCGCCGAGGCTGGCGTGAGCAGACCGGTCAGCTGCCCGAACAGGTCGTCGACGTCTTCACGGCCGCCTGGGACCGGCACTTCGATCCCGCCGACATGGCCGAGGAGATGACCGGCGACCTCGCCGAAGGACTGTCTCAGGCGCAGCTCGACGCCCTGATCGCTGACTTTTCGACGCCCGCCGCCCGACGCGTCACGGCGCTCGAAGCCGTCGCTCAGGCGCCCGACAGGGCGGCGGAGCGGGCGGAGGACGCGGGCCCCATGCTGGACCGTCTGCGCGATCGGAACGACCCGCGCCTCGCCGTCATGACCCGCATGATCGAGGCGACCAACGCCGTCGACATCGGTGTCTCCACCTCCCTGAACATGATCTACGCATTGCTGAGCGCCATCATGGGCTCGGATCGGTTTCCTCAGGTGTTGGACGAGGCGCAGCTGCTCGCCGTCGTCGGCGGCATGGAGCCGCAGCTGCGCATGACGACGGAGCTGGAGGTCGCCAGATCCATGGCGTTCACCTATCGCGACCTGTCGATGGCGGAGCTCGAAGCCTATGCAGAGCGGCTGGAGGGGCCCCTGCTGCAGCCCTTGAACGAGGTTTTCAGCAACGCGCTGGAAGGCATGCTGGTGGAGCGTTCCCGTCGCTTCGGAGAGGAAGCGATGGAGGCGACGGGCGCGCGGGATATCTGACCCAGGCCTTGCCGCGAACTCATGTTCCTTTTATGTTCCAGCCATGTCCCGTTCCGCCTTTCCACCGCCCGCCGGCTCGGCCGGCGCCGCCCATTACCGGGGCGAGGTCTCCGTCGAGGGCGCGCGCCGGCGGGAGGCGCTGAGGGCCAAGGCGGAGGGGCGCGCGCCCCGCGCGATCCCCGAGCCTGAGCCGGCGCCGGACCCGTTCCCCCGCTCCAAGCCGCGCGAAGCCGGGGACCCTCGCGGCGCCAAGGACCCGAACGCCGCGCCCGGCAGCGGCGTGCCCGGCCCTCGCAAAGGGTGGGAGCGGGGGATGGCGCCGCCCGTGCAGCCCGCGGCGGGCCCGGCGGGGCCGGTCCCGCCGCCCTCGACCCGCGCGCCCCGCTGGGCTCGCTCGGCAAAAGGCGCCTGGCCCTTGCCCCCCGCCTGCCTGACCGCGGAGATGCTGGACCGGCCGCCCGAAAAAGCGCGCGTCGCCGTCGCCGGGCTGGTGGTGGTGCGCCAGCGTCCGGGCTCTGCCAACGGCGTGATCTTCGTGACGCTCGAAGACGAGACCGGCGTGGTGAACATCGTCGTGTGGCAGAAGACCTATGAGCGCTTCCGCCGAGAGGTCATCGCCGGCCGACTGCTGCGCGTCACGGGCCGCATCCAGCGCGACGGCCAGGTGGTGCACGTGGTGGCGGAGCTGATCGAGGATCTCTCTCCCCTCCTGGACGATCTCGCCCGCGGCGCCCGCGCCATGCCCGACCCGATGGGTCCGACCGACGAGGTCAAGCGCCCGGTGGACGACACCCGGCCCGGAGGTCGAGGCCCGCGTGCGCGCGGCGCGACCTCTCAACATCCGCGCAGTCAGGCCAAGCGCCTGTTTCCCAGCCGCGATTTTCACTGACGGGCGCGCTGACCGCGCGAGGCGCAACGGCCACGCGATCCGCGGCAGGGCGCAGGCCGAACACTGGTAACCGAAGTTCCCGGGGAGCGACCCCCGCAGCCACCTTCCGACGGCGAGGCCGGAGACGACGCGCCGACCGCCTCCGTCGGCGACGATCCGCGGTTGGGAGGGCGCGACGCATTCGTCCAACGCCTTCGACGGGCAGGACATGCTGTCGGAAGACCGAGTTCCACCCGCTTTGCGGCGGCGCGGGGCGCCGGGCGACAAAGCGCCAGGGCGGCTCGGACGTCGCGCTTCGCGGCGAAGGGCTATCAGGTTTGCCGCCTACGCGTCCTCGACTCCTTGGGCATCAAGGTCGACGCTTCAGGCGACTAGGTCTCGGGGGCCACGTCCAAGATCATGATCGCTGGTCCCGCACAGTCAAACGCCGATCTCGCGGGCATTGAGAAGTCCGTCTTGCGGATCCACGACGTCCTTCGTTGGAACGTCGCCCTCGAAGCCGGGGAACAAACAACTCGCGTGAGCGTCCGCTGCGCCATTCAGGCCGGCTCGGACCGAGACGTCCGCATTGAAGATCCGACGCAACGGACATGCTGACTCGGACAACGCAGGCGCTTTCAAAAAAACGCTCGAGACGTCTGGATCGCAGAAATCGGGCGACGCGGCCGGACGCACATCCGTTTGTCCGATAATCAAGATCAAACGTTGACGCGCCCAACCGTTTCAGCGGTCGGGCGCGTCCAGTCTTAGGGATCAACCCTCGAGCGACACGGCGATGAAGCGCAGCTGTCCGGAGGAGCTGACCAGCAGCAGCACCGACTTGCGGCCGGCCTCTCGCGCGGCCTCGGTCTTCTCGACCACGTCCTCAGGCGTGGCCACCGCCTCCTGACCCACTTCGATCACCACGTCGCCGGGACGGATGTTCTTGGCGGCGGCCGCGCCGGCGGCGTCGACCTCGTCCACGATCACGCCCTCGATCTCCGCCGCGATGCCGTAGGTCTCGCGCAGGGCCGGGGTCATGGGAACCAAGGTCATGCCGAGCGCTTCGGCCTCGGGCTCCGCCTCGGCCGGCGGCTGGGAGGCGGAGGCGCGCACGACCGGCGCCTCCTCTTCCAGAAGGCCCAATTCGACCGAAAGGCGCTGGCGCTCGCCCTTGCGCCAGACAACCACCGCCACGGCCTTGCCGACTTCGGTTTCGGCGACCATGCGCGGCAGATCGCGCATCTCCTCCACCTGGCGGCCATCGAAGCGCAGGATCACGTCGCCCTGCTCGATCTCGCCGTCCTCGGCCGGGCCGCCCTCGACCACGCTGGCGACCAGGGCCCCCCGCGCGGCGTTCAGCCCGAGGCTCTCGGCCAATTCGTCGGTCACCTGCTGGATCTGCACGCCGAGCCAGCCGCGGCGGGTCTGACCGAATTCCTGCAGCTGAGCCACCACGTTCTTGGCAATGTTGGCGGGCACGGAGAAGCCGATGCCGATGGAGCCGCCCGAGGGCGAGATGATCGCCGTGTTCACGCCGATCACTTCGCCGTCCATGTTGAACAACGGACCGCCGGAGTTGCCGCGGTTGATCGCGGCGTCGGTCTGGATGAAGTCGTCATAGGGCCCGGCGTTGATGTCGCGGTTGCGCGCCGAGATGATGCCGGAGGAGACCGAGCCGCCGAGGCCGAAGGGGTTGCCTATGGCCATGACCCACTCGCCGACGCGCGCCGCTTCGCTGTCGCCGAAGGGAACGAAGGGCAGGTCGCCGTCGGGATCGACCTTCAAAAGCGCGATGTCGGTCTTCGGATCCGTGCCGATCAGCACGGCGTCCAGTGACGAGCCGTCGGCGAAGTTCGCCTTGATCTCGTCGGCGCCTTCGATGACGTGGTTGTTGGTCACGATGAAGCCGTCGGCCGAGATCACGAAGCCCGAGCCGAGCGAGGAGCGCGGACGCGCCGGGCCGCGCTGCCCCGGCTGACCGTTGAAGAGGTCCGGAAACAGCTCTCTGAACGGAGAGTTCTCCGGCAGTCGCGGACCGTTCGGCCGAGACGGGGCGGCGACGGTGGAGGTGGTGGAGATGTTGACCACCGACGGGCTCAAACGCTCCGCCAGGTCGGCGAAGCTGACCGGCGCTCCGGCGGGCTGGGCGACGGCCTGAGGCGCGGGCGCCGCCAGAAGCGCCGCGGCGAGCGCCCCGGCGAAGGCCATCGCGGCGCCGGCGGAGGCTTTGGGTCGGGGGGCGAAACGCGTTTCTATCGCGGATCCGGTCATGGGGTCGTCCTCCTCGTTCGCTGGGCCGCGGGGCGCGGGAGCGGCGTCAGGGGCCAGCCCGCCGCGCAGCGGCATCGATGTCGCATGTGGGGATCAATCTGGGCGTTAAGGCGCCCGATGGAGGCCGGCTGCGCTTCACGAGTTAGCGAGCGCCGGCTGTCCGTCAACGAATGCGCGGGACGCGGCGCGCCGCGCGAAGCTCTCAACGCGCCATGGCCAGAATGGCCACCCCCACGGCGGCGAAGACCAGACCGGCGTAGCGGAGACGTTCGGGACCGAACGTCTCCATCGTCTCGAGCAACGCGCGCATCCTCTGCGGAGAGATCGCCAGCAAAAGCCCCTCCACCGCCAGAACCGCCCCCAGGGCGAACAGCAGGTCCCGCAAGGTCCGCCCTCCGGCCCGGCCCTATCGCGTCGCGCTCGTTCCGCCCTGGTCGAGATACTCGAAGAACTCGCTGTCGGGCGTGATCACCAGAGTGGAGGTGTCGCCGGTCAACGCACGCTCGTAGGCGGACAACGATCGATAGAAGGCGAAGAACTCAGCGTCCCGCCCAAAGGCCTCGGCGAATATCCGGTTGCGCTCGGCGTCCGCCGTGCCTCGGATGATGTCGCTGTCGCGCTGGGCCTCCGACACGAGCTCGGTGGCCTGCCGATCGGCATTGGCGCGGACGCGCTGGGCGGCTTCCTCGCCTCGGGCTCGCTCGTCCGCCGCCTCCCGCTCGCGCTCGGCCTGCATGCGCTGGAAGGTGGCCTGCAGGTTCTGCTGCGGAAGGTCGGCGCGCCGGATGCGCACGTCGATGATCTCCACGCCGAGGGCCGCCGCTTGGAGCCGCGCGCTGTCGCGGATGCGGGTCATCAACCCGACGCGGTCTTCGGAGAGGATCGCGTCCGAGGTCACCTCGCCGAGCACGGCGCGCAGACTGTCGGTCAGAATCTGCGCCAGCCGCGGCAGCGCCGCCTGCTCGTTCGCGACCGCTTGGCGGAAGCGCAGAGGCTCGGTGATGCGCCAGCGGGCGAACGCGTCCACTACGAGGCGTCGGTCGTCGACCGGCGTGATCTCGAGCTCGGAGGTCTCCAGCGGCAGGATCCGCTTCTCGTAATAGATGACGTTCTGGATAAGCGGGATCTTGAAGTAGAGCCCAGGGTCCCGATAGCCGTCGAGCTGCCCGACGATCTGGCCGAACTGAAGCTTCAGGGCCTGCTGACGCTCGTCCACGATGAAGATCGAGTTGATCAGGATGAAAAGGGCGACGATGACGCCGCCGACGATCAAGGGAAGGCGCTTCATCAGTTGGTCCCCCGGCGCAGTTCGTTGAGCGGAAGGTAGGGCACGACGCCTTGGCCGCCGCCGCCCTCCGCGACGCCCTGATCGATGATGATCTTGTCCACGTCGCCCAGCACCCGCTCCATCGTTTCGAGGTAGAGGCGCTTGCGCGTCACGTCGCGGGCGTTGACGTACTCGTCGTAGATCGAGATGAAGCGCGCCGCCTCGCCCTCGGCCTCGTTGACCACGCGGGCGGAGTAGGCCTCGGCCTCCTGGATCAGCTGAGCGCTCTCGCCTCGGGCCTGGGCGAGGCGCTGGTTGGCGAAGGCCTCGGCCTGGTTCTCGGAGCGCACGCGGTCCTGTGCGGCGGCCTGCACGTCGCGAAAGGCGTCGATGACCTCCTGCGGCGGGTCGGCCTTGTCGAGCGTCACGCGCACGATGTTCACGCCGCTATCGTAGCTGTCGAGGGTGGTTTGGATCAGCTCGCTCACTTCGCGCGCCAGGGCGGCGCGATCTCGGTTGAGGATCGGGCTGAGTTCCGACCGGCCCACGATCTCGCGCATGGAGGCTTCGGAGACGGCGCGGATCGTCGCCTCAGGCTCGGCCAGGTTGAATAGGAATCGAGCCGGATCGACGATGTTCCAGACCACCTGGAAGTCGATGTCCACGATGTTCTCGTCGCCCGTCAGTATCAGGCCGGCGTCCTGACGGCCGCGGCCGCCCTGAAACGCCGTGCCGGCCCCGATCACGATGACGTTTTCGCGGGTCACCGGAAGCTTTTCGTAGGTTTGGAAAGGCCAGAAAGCGATATTCAGGCCGCTTTCCCCGGTGCCGGAAAACTCGCCGAAGGTCAGCTCCACCGACCGCTCTTCCGGCGCCACGGTGTAGACGGACGCGAAAAGCCAGCCTGCCACCGCCGCGAGGCCGAGGATGATCCAGCCGCCGCGGCCGAGCCCCTCTGGAAGCTGCGGGCCGCCGCCGCGTCCGCCGCCTCCGCCCTGGCCGCCGAAGATCACCTTCAAGCGGTCGCGGCCCTGCTTCAGCAGCTCGTCCATGTCCGGGCCCTGGCCGCCTCCGCCGGGGCCGCGCGGGCCCCCGCCCCCGCCGCCGCCCCAAGGTCCGCGGCCGCCGCCGCCGGAGCCCCGGTTCTTGCCGCCGCCGCCCCAGGGGCCTTCGGAATTGTTGCTGAAGGGCATGTGCCTGTTATTCCCGTTCATTGCGTACGTTTGCGTGCAGATGGTCCCTGAAAGAGACCGTTCAAGTCCGGCGCGGCCTCACGCCGCCGCCGACGATCGCGCCTCGGGGACGTAGGGCGTCTCCGCCGGCTCCTTCATGGTCACCAGCTCTTCCGACGCGGTGGGATGCACCGCGACGGTGCGGTCGAAATCCTCCTTGGTGGCGCCCATCTTCACGGCGATCGCCGCCATTTGGATGATCTCCCCCGCGCCATGGCCGACCACGTGGCAGCCGAGCACCTTGCGATCCGCCTTCGCCACGATCAGCTTCATCAGCATCCGCTCGTCGCGTCCGGAGATGGTGTTCATCATGGGCCGGAAAGCGGCCTTGTAGACGTCTATGTCCTGCGCCTCCCGCGCCTCGTCCTCTCCCAGGCCGACGGTGCCGATCTCAGGCTGGGTGAAGATCGCCGTCGCGACCAGCGCATGGTCGGCGGCCGTGGGTTCGCCGCCGAAGACCGTGTCGGCGAAAGCCGCCCCTTCGCGGATCGCCACAGGGGTCAGAGCCATGCGGTCCGTCACGTCCCCGACGGCATGGATCGAGGGCACGGCCGTGGCGCTGAACCGGTCCACCACGACCTCGCCCCGAGGGCCGAGCGGCACGCCGGCGCTCTCCAGCCCCAGGCCCTGGGTGTTCGGCACGCGGCCGGTGGCCAGCATCACCGCGTCGACCTCGACCCTGCGTCCGTCGTCGAGCGTCGCGCGGTAGGGACCGCCCGCCTCGCCGTCGATGCGCTGGATGTCGCAATGGGTGGTCAGATCGACGCCCCGGGCCCGCATGGCGTCGGCGGTGACGTCCCGCACCTCACGATCGAAGCCGCGCAGCACCTGCTCGCCGCGATAGACCTGGGTGACCTGCGTGCCGAGCCCGTTGAAGACGCCCGCGAACTCGCAGGCGACGTAGCCGCCGCCGACGATCAGGAGGCGCTCGGGGCGGCGCGGCAGGTCGAACACCTCGTTCGAGGTGATCGCGTGCTGGGAGCCGGGGAAGTCCGGCACGAAGGGCGCGCCGCCCGTGGCGATCAGAATATGCCTCGCGGTCACCTCGCGCCCGTAGCTGGCGAGCTTGACCGAGTTCGGACCTGTCACTTCGGCGCGGCAGCGGTGCAGCTCCACGCCGGCCAGATCGAGGTTCTTGGCATAAAGCCCTTCCAGCCGCGTGATCTCCGCGTCCTTCGCGGCGATAAGCTTCGGCCAGTCGTGGGTCGCTTCGCCCAGCGTCCAGCCGAAGCCGGCGGCATCTTCGAACGCTTCGGAAAACGCCGAGGCGTAGACCATCAGCTTCTTCGGCACGCAGCCGCGGATCACGCAGGTGCCGCCGAAGCGGAACTCCTCGGCCACCGCGACGCGCGCGCCGTGCCGGGCGCTCATCCGCGCCGCGCGCACACCGCCGGAGCCGCCGCCGATCACGAACAGATCGTAGTCGTAGTCCATGCCCGCGTCCTCCGCGCCCGTCGCGCCCCGGTCCGCGCCGGGGATCCGCACTTAGGCGTCCTCATCCTCGTCTTCCAGCGAAAGAAGGTCGGCGCTCTCATCCTCATGACCGATGATCACCGCGTCGGCGATGTCGACGAAGAGGCCCGTTTCCACCACGCCGGCGATGGACACCAGCGTCGCGGCCGCGTCTTCGGCATCGCCGATGCGCTTCAGGTGAAGATCGAGGATGAAGTTGCCGCAATCCGTCAGGAACGGCTCGTCCCGGTCGAGCCGCAGCGTGGCGCGGCGGCCATCGACGTCCAGATCCTCGAGCGCGTCCTCGACGATGGCTTTGGTGGTCTCCCACCCGAAGGCCACGATCTCGATGGGCAGCGGGAATGCGCCCAGCGTCTCCACTTGCTTGCCGGCGTCGGCGATGACCACCATGCGGTCCGAGGCGGTGGCGACGATCTTCTCCTGCAGAAGCGCGCCTCCGCCGCCCTTGATGAGGTTCAGGTCGCCGTCGAACTCGTCAGCTCCGTCCACCGTCAGGTCGAGCCATCCGGCTTCGTCCAAAGTGGTCTGGCGCAGACCATGCTTCTCCGCCAGCAGGGCCGTGCGGCGGGAGGTTGGAACGCAGGTCAGGTCGAGCTTTTCGCGCCGAGCCCGCTCCCCCAGCAGCTGAACGAACCACGCGGCGGTGGAACCTGTGCCCAGTCCCAGGCGCATGCCGTCCTCCACCTGACCCAGGGCGGCGCGCGCGGCGGCGCGCTTGGCCGGATCCTCGGGCAAGGCTTTGTGGGGCATGGTCCTCGGTCCCTCGGGCTGGGGCGACCGGGTCGGGCGCGCGCCCGATCCGCCTCGAAACATCGCCGCTCGGCTCCTCGCGCGGCGTGCCTTGGACGACTCGTCCGTCGTTTAATACGGTTCCGTCCTCGGCGCCACCGCAGCCCGCGGCGGCGCCTCAACCGCCGCGGGAGGGGCGCAGTTGACCGAGGCGTCGCCTCAGGCGGAACCGGGATCCGCATCGCCGACCGCCGCGCCGCCGCCGGGATTCGCCGCCGCCTGGGTCGCGCTGGCGCTAGGCCAGATCGTCGTGTGGTCGTCGATGTTCTATGGGTTCGCCGCGCTCCTGCCGCGCTGGGAGGACGCTTTCGCGGAAGCGGCCGGCCCGCCGCCGTCGTTGGGCTTGAGCCTCGCTTTGGGCGTCTCGGCCTTGCTGGCGCCCGCGGTGGGACGGCGCATCGACCTGGGTCAGGGTCCGCGGGTGATGCCTGCGGCCGCGGTTTTGGGCGCGCTTTGCCTGGGCGCCGTTTCGCAGTCGGCGGGACCTTGGACCTTCCTGGCCGCTTGGACCGTGATGGGCGCCGCCATCGCGGGTTGCCTTTACGAGCCGTGCTTCGCCCTTCTGACGCGGGCGCGCGGGCCCTACGCGAAACGCGCCATCGCCTCGGTCACCCTGATCGCCGGCTTCGCGACGGCGGTCGCCTTTCCCAGCGTTGGCGCTTTGGAGGCTGCTTTCGGGTGGCGCGGGGCGGCGGTGGGCATGGCCGCCGCGACCGCCCTGCTGGGCGCGCCCTTGCTGGCGTTCGGCGCCGCGAGGATCGAGGCGGCGGCGCCTCCCGATCCTCCACGGGCCGCCCCGCCGCCGCGGGCGCTCGCGCCCTTGGCGGACCCCAAGGTGGCGCGGATCGCCTCGGCCTTCGCCTTGGGCGGGCTGTGCCACAGCATGGTCTCGGCCCATATCTTGGCGCTGCTCGCCGCCCGGGACGTCGCGCCGGCGCAGGCCGCTTGGGTCGCCGCCTCGATGGGTCCGATGCAGGTGGCGGGGCGGATCGCCTTGCTTTCGGCTCCTGCGCGCTGGCGGGCAGCCGGACCAGCGGTGAGCGCCCTGGGATGCATGGCGGCCGGAGCTTTGATCCTGTCGCTCGGCCTCGGCGCCCTCGCCGCGGCGGCCTTCGCGGCCTTGTTCGGCGCCTCGATCGGGGCGATCACC
>JBCCPD010000069.1:0-12320 GCA_039025075.1 Pseudomonadota bacterium
CCCAGAAATAGCCGATCAGGAGCCCCTGATCGCCCCGCTCCAGCGCCGCGCGCAGGATGAAGGTGCTGTCGGACGGCGCGCCGCCGCCGGCATTGTCGGACACGTCGGCCATGACGACCGGCCCGGGGCCGGCCTTGGCGATGTCCAGCGCCTCGTCCACGCCGGTCAGGTCCGGCGCCGTCTCGTGCCGCAGATCCCAGATCTTCTTGCCGAAAGCCTCCGCCGTGCGCTGCGCCACGCCCGCATCGCCGTCGGCGACCACCAGCATCTTGGCGGCGTTTTCCGGCACGTCCTGCCAGGGAAAGCCGTGGGCGAAGGAGACCGACAGGACCCCGCCCTCGCCCTCGGCCGCCTGCATTTCGGCCACCAGGCCCTTCACCGGCTCCACCGGCGTGCGCCACATGTTGATCATCTTGAGGTCATGGACCGCCATGACCGGCTTGGCCTCGCCCTGATGCGCGGCGAGGCAGATGTCGAACAGCTCCTGCGCTCGCTCGCCCACGTCGATATGGGGGTATTCCTTGAAGAGGACGAGCGCGTCGGCGGCCTCGGTCATCGTCTCGGTGATCGAGCAGTGCAGGTCCAGCTCGCCCCCCAGGATCACGTCGGGGCCGATGATCTGCCGGCAGCGGGACAGCAGATCGCCCTCGCAGTCGATATAGCCGTCGGCGGTCATGGCCCCGTGCATGGACAGAAGCACGATGTCGACCGGCATCGCGGCCTTCAGGTCGGCCAGCAGCTCATCGCGCAGGCTCTCATAGACCGAGCGGACGGTGGGGCCGGCGGGCTGGGCGAAGGCGGCGATGCTTTCCACGACCTGGCCCTGCCGCTCCTCCGTCGCCTTGCGCCAGACGTGCAGAGGCTGGGAGAAGGTGGTCGCCTCATGCTCCGTGGCGTCGCCGCGGTAGAGCATGGTTTCTTCGAAGGTCGACCAGCCGGTGGGCATGGCGGAGAAGGAGTTGGTCTCCGTGCCGAGGCAGGCGATGAAGACCTTCATGCGGCGGCCCCGGCCGCGTCGTCGGCGGCGAGGTGGCACTCGGCCATGTGCTCTCCCATCAGGTTGGGGGCCGGGGCCTGGGACCGGCAGACGTCCATGCATTTGACGCAGCGCGGGTGGAAGCTGCAGCCGGAGGGCGGGTCGATCGGATTGGGGAAGACGGCGCCCAGGTGGGTGTCCGGCACGCCGAGGCTGGGATCGGGGGTCAGGACCGAGTCCAGCAGCGCGCGGGTGTAGGGGTGGGTCGGCCTCTCGAACAGCTGCTCGGACGGCCCTTCCTCCACGATGCGGCCCAGATACATGACCGCGACGCGGTCGGCCATGTGCTGCACCACCGCGAGGTTGTGGGAGATCAGGAGGTAGGTGAGCCCAAGCTCCTCCTTAAGGTCCTGCAGCAGGTTCAGGATCTGCGACTGCACCGACACGTCGAGGGCGGAGGTCGGCTCGTCGCAGATCACGATCTCGGGCCGCATGATGAGGGCACGGGCGATGGCGACGCGCTGGCGCTGACCGCCCGAAAGCTGCGAGGGGAAGGAGCCGGCCACGCGCTTGGGCAGGCCCACCAGCTCCAGCATCTCATCGACCTGGCGGTCCCATTCGCCCGGATCGCCCACCTCGTGGATGCGCAGGGGCTGGGAGACGATGGAGCGGATCGATTTCGTCGGGTTGAGCGAGGAATAGGGGTCCTGGAAGATCGGCTGGATGCGGCGGGCGACCTGCTTGCGGCTGAAGCCCAGAGCGCTTTCGCCGGAATAGCGCACGTCGCCGTCGGTGGGGGCCTGAAGGCCCAGCAGGATCGAGGCGAGCGTGGACTTTCCGCAGCCCGATTCGCCGACGAGGCCCACGACCTGTCCTTTGGGCACCTTCAGCGACACGCCGTTGACGGCGCGCAGCGGTTTGCGGCCCTTCATGAAGCCCTGGGAGACCTGGAAGACGCAGGACACGTCCCGAGTCTCCAGCGCCGGAGGGGGCGTCAGACCGGGCGCCGGGGCGGGGTCGGCCATCAGCGTGCGGGCGGCGGCGTAGGTCATTCGGCGGCCTCCATGTCGGCCATGCGCTCCGTCGCGGGGCGCAGGCAGGCGTGGGCGTGGGCGCCCTCTCGGTGCAGCTCCATATCGCCGGCTGCGCAGCTTTCGACGGCGTGGGGGCAGCGGTTGCGGAACATGCAGCCCCGAAGGTCGCCGACCAGGCTGGGCACCACGCCGGGGACCGAGCCGAGGCGTTCGCCCCTTTGGGTCTTCCCGGGCACCGGGATGCAGCGCAGAAGGCCCTGAGTGTAGGGGTGCATGGGACGCTCGAACACGTCTGCGCAGGGCCCTTCCTCGACCGTCTTGCCGGCGTACATCACCTGCACCTTGTCTGCGATCCGCGCGACGATGCCGAGGTCATGGGTGATCAGGATCAGGCCCATGTCGAACTCGTCCTGCAGCTCGGCGAGCAGGTGCAGGATCTGCGCCTGGATGGTCACGTCGAGCGCGGTCGTCGGCTCGTCGGCGATGATGAGCTCCGGCCCGCACATCAGCGACATGGCGATCATCACGCGCTGGCGCAGGCCGCCGGAAAGCTGGTGCGGATACTGCCCGAGGCGGGAGGCGGCGGAGCTGATGCCCACCTTCTCCAGCAGGAAGATCGCTCGGTCCCGCGCATCCGCCTTGTTGCGCGACACGTGCCGCCGATAGACCTCCATCAGCTGGTCCCCGATGGTGTAGGCGGGGTTCAGCGACGTCATCGGCTCCTGAAAGATCATCGACATCGCGCCGCCGCGCAGATTGGCCATCTTGCGCTCGGAATGCATGCGGATGTCTTCGCCGCGGAAGTTCAGCTTGTCGGCGGTGCGGATCGCGGTCTTGGGCAGCAGGCCCATCATGGCCAGCGAGGTCAGCGACTTGCCGCAGCCGGATTCGCCGACGATGCACAGCGTTTCGCCCTTGGCGACGGAAAAGCTGATGCCGCGGACCGGGTGCAGCAGGCCCGCCGAGACGGGGATGTCGACGCGGAGGTTCTCGACCTCGAGGACGGGCTGGCTCATCGCTCGCGCTCCAACGTGACGTCGCGCAGGCCGTCGCCGAAGAGGTTGATGGCCAGCACGAGCAGAAACAGGCAGGCGCCGGGCAGGGCCAGCAGCCAGGGGGAGAAGAACATGAACTCGCGGCCCTCGTTCAGCATCAGGCCCCAGGACGGGGTCGGGGCCTGCACGCCGAAGCCCAGGAACGACAGGGCCGCCTCCAGCAGAATGGCGTTGGCCATCTCGACCGTCGCGACGACGGTCAGCGAGCCGATCACGTTGGGAAAGATCTCCCGCACGATGATGTAAGGCGTCGAACAGCCCATGGCCCGGGCGGCCTTCACGTAGTCGAGGTCCCTCGCCTGCATGGTGATCGACCGCATCACCACGGCGAAGCGGTCCCATAGGAACAAGCCCAGCACCAGGATCACCACCTGAAGGGCGGCGCCGAAAGCGACCACCGCGGCCATGCCCACCAGGAACACCGGCATGGCGAGGCGGGTGTTGATGATGAAGTTCACCACCATGTCCACGCGCCCGCCGAAATAGCCGGCGGCGACGCCGAGGCTGGTGCCGATGAAGCCGGAGATCAGCATGGAGGAGAAGCCGATCAGCAAGCTGACCTGCGCCCCGTAGATCAATCTGGAGAGGTAGTCTCGCCCCACCTTGTCGGTGCCCAGCGGATGCTCCGCCATCGTCTTCGCCTCGTGCCAGAACGGGTTCTGAAGGCGATTTGCGAGGTTGGTCTCCAACGGATCATGCGGCGCCAGCACCGGGGCCAGAAGCGCGATGGCGAGCATCAGGATGATGATCGCCGCGCCGATCAGGAAGGAGTGGTTCTTGAAGATGCGCTTGCGCAGCTTCGACAGGGGCGAGGGTTCGAGCACCTCGTCCACGATCTCCTGCTGGGTGCGGCCTCCGAAGGTGGGCTCCGGCGCGACGGCGTCCCGCTTGTCGGGGGCGAAGGCGTCGCTTTGGTTGGGCGCGAAGGCGCCGGGGCTTTGGGCGGCGTCGGTCATCGCATCCTCCTCAGCGCACGGATATGCGCGGGTCGAGCCACGCGTTCAGAAGGTCCGACGCCAGCGTCAGGATCACGTAGAAGCTGGCGAAGATCAGAACGATCGCCTGCACCACCGGCAGGTCCGACCGCAGCAGCGCGTCGTAGCTGAGCCAGCCGATGCCGCGCAGGTTGAAGATCGTCTCGATGACGATGGACCCGCCCAGCATGAAGCCGAACCAGACCGCGGCCAGCGCCACCACCGGGATGATGGCGTTGCGCAGGGCATGCTTGAACAGAACCACCGTCGGGCTCAGCCCCTTGGCGCGGGCGGTGCGGATGTAGTCGGACCCCAGCACCTCGATCATCCCCGCGCGCGTCAGGCGCATCAGGGCGGGCGTCGCGTAATATCCCAGCGCGATGGTCGGCATCACGAAATGCGCCCAGGTCGCGTTGCCGGAGATCGGCAGCAGGCGGTACCAGACGCCCAGCACGATCATCATCATCAACGCGAACCAGAACGTCGGCAGCGCCTGTCCCAACACCGCGATGAAGAGCGCGACGCGGTCGATGATCGAGTTCGGCTTCATCGCCGCCAGCACGCCCAGAGGGATCGACACGATCAGCGCGAAGAGAATCGCCAGGACGCCCAGCGCCATGGTGGTCCCGATCCGCTCTCCGATCATCACCGAGACGCGCTGGCCGTAATGGTAGGACGTTCCGAAATCGCCTTGCATCGCGCGCGCGGCCCAGGAGATGTACTGCTCATAGACCGGGCGATCGAAGCCGTAGAGCTTGCGGATCGCCTCGATGTCCTCTTCGGAGGCTTGCTCGCCGCCGATGGTCAGCGCCGGATCCGTCGACAGATGGCTGAGCGAAAACGTCAGCGCCGACACCACGATAAGGATCAGGAAGGCGGCGAAAGATCGTTTGAGCGCGTAGGCGAGCATCGTCAAGCCTCCCGGGCGGCTGGCAGGGGAATCTCGAACCGAATGGAGGGCGAGGCCCCTCCGCGGGGGCCGCGCCCGTCAGGCGTCAGATCAGCTGTCGCCCCAGCCGTACTGCCAGAAGCGCGGGATCTCATCCTGGTAGGGGATGAAGTTCAGCTCGGCGTTCATGGCGTAGTTGCGGACGTGGTTGAACATCGGCAGCCAGTAGAGCTCGCCGGTGATCTTTTCGATCGCCTTGGCGTAGGCGGCCTCGCGCACCTCCGGCTCGATCGCCGTGTCGCCCTCCTCCAGCCAAGCCGCCACTTCGTCGTCCAGCGCGAAGTCGTCCGGGCCTTTCTTGAAGAAGTGCGAGGTGATCGCCGACATGTCGTTCATGGAGTAGGAGCCCCAATCCATGAGGAAGATCGGCGTCGTGCCCTCGTTGCGCTGCTTGTCGCGCAGGGCGAAGTACGGCATCCGCGTCAGCGTGGCGTTGATGCCCACCTGCGCCAGATCCGCCATGATCGCCTCGGCCCAGTCGGCCGGACGGAAGGTGTAGAACTCGATGTCGAAGCCGTCCGGGTAGCCGGCCTCGGCGAGCAGAGCCTTCGCCTTCTCGGGGTCGTAGTCCCACTTGACCGCCGCGTCTTCGTCGCAGCCGAACTGCGTCGGGAAGCAGGGCGTGTGGATGACGCGCGCGTCGCCGCGGATCAGGTTGGCGACGAGGGCCTCGCGGTTGATGGCGTGGGCCATCGCCTGTCGCACCTCGAGCTTGGTGGTCGGCTCGAAATCGCCGCGGCCGGCGGCGTCGAAGCCGATGTAGCCGGTGCGCATCGTGCCCGCCTGCAGGGCTTCGAAGCCCGGCACGCCGCCGATCTGGTCGACGTGGTCGGCGGTGATGTCCGCGGTGATGTCGATGCCGCCGGCCAGCAGCTCGGCGATCTGGGTCTGCACGTCGGCGATCTCGCGGACGATGATCTTGTCGACCTGCGCTTCGCCCTTCGGGCTGCCCCAGGTGTAATTCGGGTTCTTGACCAGAACGTACTCTTCGGCGGTCTTGATGCTCTCGGCCATCAGCGGGCCGGTGCCGACCGGGTTCTCATGCATCCCTTCGAAGCCGACCTCGGCGTAGTACTCGTTGGGATAGATGGTCAGCGGGCCCGAGAGGAACTCGAAGGCCTGCGGGAACGGGGCCTTCATGTGCAGATCGACCGTGAATTGGTCGACCTTCTCGGCGCGGTCGATCCAGTTGACGTTGCGCTGCACCTTCACGCCGTTGTCCGGATCGGAGATCCAGTTGAGCGTGAACACCACGTCGTCGGCGTCGAAGGGCTCGCCGTTGTGGAACGTCACGCCCTCGCGCAGCTGGAAGCGCCAGGTGGTCGGGGAGGTCTGCTCCCACGACGTGGCGAGCAGCGGCTTCATCTCGAAAGTGGCCGGGTCGCGGTAGATCAGCTGGTCCCACACCATGCGGGAGAACCAGATGCCGGTCCGGTTGGTGTTGAAGTAGTTGTCGACGTTCTCGATGGGGCCGGTGGAGCCCCAGGCCACGACGAGGCTGTTGTCGTCGGGCCCGGCCAGGGCGGTCGACGCGGCGAGCGCGGCGGCCAGACCCACGGCGGAGAATTTCGCGAGTTTCATTCAGGTGGTCTCCCTGTTGATGAGACGGTGGCGGCCCTGCGGCGCTTGCGAGGCGCCATTTTGTCCGGACCTATGACTTGTTGGGGAAACTTACCCCCGAGTCGCCCGGGGTCAAATGCAAATTTCAAGGGCGCCGGGCGGCTCGCGCTTAAATCGCTTGCATTCGCCCGCCCTGTGGGCGACCCGATTGTGCAAATGCGGGACGGTGTTGGACCAAAAGGGGAAAACGCATGGCGACGGCGAACGCGGAGCGGGCTCTGGCCGACCTCAAGGAGCTTCGGACCATCGGGACCTTCAAGACGGGCGTGCACCGCCCCACGCTCTCGCCGCAAGACATGCAGGCCCGCGAATGGTTCTGCGAAAAACTCCGCGCATTCGGCCATGACGCCTCCATCGACGGCATCGCCAACATCCTCGGCCGGGCGCCGGGCGACGGCCGGCGCGTGCTCGCCGGCTCCCATATCGAAAGCCAGAACGAGGCCGGCTGGCTCGACGGCGCCCTGGGCGTCATCTACGCGCTGGAGGCGGCGCGCGCGGTGGCCGAGGATCCCGCGCTGCAGGCCGCCGGCGCCGGCGTCGACGTGATCTGCTTCGCCGACGAGGAGGACCATTTCGGCTCCTTCTTCGGGTCCCGCTCCTTCACCGGAGGCCTCTCCGAAGCCGACATCGACGGGGCCGAGGACCGCTCCGGCCGCGGCTCCCTGCGCCATTGCCTGGCGGAGGCCGGGCTGGCGGGCCGCGAGCGCCTGCTGATCGAGCCCGGCCGCTACGACGCCTTTTTCGAGGCGCACATAGAACAAGGCCCGAGGCTGGAGCAGGAGGGCCTCTCCATCGGCCTCGTCACCTCCATCGTCGCCATCTGGCAGTACCGGATCGAGATCAAGGGTCAGCAGAACCACGCAGGCACCACCACCATGGCGGCCCGCAAAGACGCGGCCCGCGCCATGCTGGAGGTCTGGAAGCGGATCGAGGACGCCTTTCCGTCCGTCGCCGGCCCCGACAGCGTCTGGACCTCCGGGCGCATCGAGCTCGACCCGGGCGGCCCCTCCATCATCCCCGGCGAAGCCACCTTGTGGTTCCAGCACCGCGACGCCGACGTCGCGATCCTGGAGCGGATGGAAAAACGCTTGGAAGAGGTCGTGGCCGAGGCCGCCGCCGACTCGGTCTGCGAGATCCGGCTGGAGGTCAACGGCAAGAACATGCCCGCCGTCATGGCCCCCGACGTGCGCGCCACCCTCGCCGAGGCCGCCGAGGCCCTCGCCCCCGGCAAATGGCGCGAGATGCCTTCGGGCGCCGCCCACGACGCCCAGATGATCGCGCCGCTGCTCCCGTCCGGCATGCTCTTCGTGCCGTCCATCAACGGCGTCAGCCATCACTGGACCGAAGACACCAAGGACGAGGACATACTTTTGGGCGTGAAGGTCTTCGTCGACGCGATCTCCCGCCGCCTCTCCGCCTGACGGCCCTTAGATCCCCGCGGCGAGCCCGTCAGCCGACGGGTCCGCCCCGCCGTCCAGCACGCCGTCCACGATCCGGATCGCGTGCACGGATGGCCGCATATAGCTCTGCGCATGCCTCAGCGTGGGATAGCCCCGGTCCTGCAAGGCCCGCTCGGTCCGCCTCAGAATGCGGTTCGTGACTTCGATCCGGTCCGACGTCGCCACGAAGCGCGGCACGGACACCGCCTCCTGAGCGTTCATCCCGAAGTCGATGACGTTCAGGATCGTCTGCAGGTTGCCCATGGTGATCGTCGTCCCCCCCGGCGCCCCCAGCAGCAGAAACGGTTTTTCCCCTTCGAACACGATGGTCGGCGACAGCGCCGTGAACCGCGCCTTTCCGGGCGCGATGGAATGCGGCCGCCCCGGCCGCGGATCGAACACGGCCATGGAGTTGTTGTACATGAACCCCAACCCCTCGGTCACCGCGCCAGAAGACGCGCCGAGCGTGTGGGTCATGGTCACGCAGTTCCCCACCGCGTCCGCCACGCAGATATGCGTGGTGTCGGGGCTCACATAGCCGCCGTTCAGCCGCGGCACCTGGGTCTTCTCGCCCGACCGGATCCGCTCCGCCATCCCGTCCGCATAGGCGTCCGACAGCAGTTCTTCGTAGGGAATGTCGAAGAACCGCGGATCGCCCATCCGCTGGTCCTTCTCCACCGTCGCGATCTTCATCGCTTCGCTGACGGTCGCGATGTAGTCGGGCGAGTTCACCCCCATCGCCGCCAGATCGAACCGCTCCAGAATGTTGAGCATGATCGCCAGCACCAGCCCGCCCCCGGGCGGGTGGTTCGTGGCGATCCGCCGGCCGCGATAGGTGGTCCAGAGCGGCTCGCGCTCCTCGCTCGCGCACTCCGCCAGATCCTCCATCGTGATCAGCCCGCCGTTCGCGGCCATGTCGGCGGCGATCTCCTCGGCGATGGCGCCGCGGTAGAATTCCTCCACCCCGCCCTCGGCGATGCGGCGATAGGTGCGGCCCATGTCTGGGTTCTTCAGCACCTCCCCGACCCGGCGCAGAGCGCCGTCCTCCTTGAGGTAGATCTTGGCGGTCGCCGGCACGTCGGCCAGCCCGCGATAGCCGGGGATCCGCCCGCATTCCGAGGGCCGGTTCCAGTAGTTGTAGACATGCGGCCGGATCGCGAACCCCTCCTCGCACCAGCCGATGGCCGGCTGGATCGCCTTGGCCAGGTCGTAGGTCCCCCACCGCTTCAGCACGTCGTCGAAGGCCCGCAGCGTCAGCGGTGTGGAGGCGGACTCATGCCCCACCTCGTTCACCGCGCCCTCCAGAATGAAGCCGAACCCGTCCTCCGATTCGCGGATCAGCCGGCTCTCCCACATCTCAGGCGTCGCCGCCCTGGGCGCGCGCCCATGGAAATCCACGATCCGGTGCGTCCCGTCCGCCAGATGCACATGGCAGGAGCCGAAGCCGGCGATCCCGCACATCTGCGGATCGATCGCCGTCTGCACCAGCGCTGCCGTGATGGCGGCGTCGACGACGTTGCCGCCCGCCTCAAGAACGTCCAGCGCCGCTTCGGTCGCTTCGGGCTGGGGGGCGGAGACCATGGCGCGCATCGGGACTTCCTCGTTAAGCTTCGGCTCAAAGACCTTAGCACCGGAGCGCCCGCATGACGGAAGCCCCCTCGCGCATCGTCAGGACAGAGCGCCTGATCCTGCGCCCCTTCCGGCCGGAGGACGAGCCCGCCTACGCCGCCATCCGCTCCCGCCCGGAAGTCGCGCGATATCTTCCGGGAGGCGAGGCCGGCGCCGCCAAAGGCGCCGAAAAGGCCGCCGCCCTCGTCCCCGCTTTCGCCGCCCTGTGGGAGGGCGAGCCCGGCTACGGCCCCTGGGCGGTGGAGGAGGCGAAAAACGGCCGCCTCCTCGGCCATCTCGGCCTGCGTCGGTTGGACGACGAACTCCAAGGCCGCACCGAGCTTCTCTACGCGCTCGACCCCTCCGCCCAAGGCCGAGGCTACGCCGTCGAGGGAGCCCGCGCGGCCCTCGCCTACGCCTTCGACGTGCTGGGCCTGCCGGAGGTGATCGCCCTGGCGCTGCCCGAAAACGCCCGCTCCTTGAAGGTGATGGAGCGGGCGGGCATGGTCCGCAGCGACGGCTTGGTCGAGGCGTTAGGCCTGCAGGCCGCGATGGCGAAGATCGACGCGGCCCGCTTCGCCGCGATCAGGGAGGGGGGCGCATGAGGGTCGGCATCCTGGGCTGCGGAAACATGGGCAGCGCCATGGCCCTGCGCCTCGCCGAAACCGGAGAGCCCGCCGCCTGCTGGGACTCTTTCTACGCCGCCCGCCAGCGCATGGCGGACGCCGGAATGGAGGTTCCCGAGAGCGCCGCCGCGCTCGCCGAGGCGTCGGACGTCCTGATCCTCTCGCTGCCCCACGCGGCCGCCGTGCAGACCGCGATGGCCGAGGTCGCCGGAGCCCTGAAACCCGGCGCCGCGGTGCTCGACACCTCCACCTCCGAGCCCGCCGTCTCCCAAGTCCTCGCGGCCCGCGGCGCCGAAGCCGGCTGGACCTTCCTCGACGCCCCCGTCTCCGGAGGCCCCGCCGGCGCCCGCGGCGGAACCATGACCATGCTCCTCGGCGGCGACGAAGCGACGGCGGGGCGCCTAGCCCCCCTCCTCGACCGCCTCGCCGCCAAGCGCGTCCATGTGGGCGGCCCCGGCGCCGGCCACGCCGCCAAGATCGCCAACAACATGCTCTGCGCCGCCAACCTCGCCCTCGTCGCCGAGGCCCTGCGCCTGGGCGAGGCCGCCGGCGTGCCCGCCGAAAAGCTCCTCGAAGGCGTCAACGCCGGCTCAGGCCGCTCCGCCGTCTCCGAAGTGAATTTTCCTCGCTGGATCCTCTCGGGCGCCTATGACAGCGGCTTCACCATGGGTCTGATGCGCAAGGACGTGCGCCTCGCCGAGGCGCTGGGCGAGGCCTCGGCCACGCCCCTCCCGGCCTTCGAGGGCGTCGCCCGCGTTTGGGCCGACAGCGCCGCCCGCCTGCCCGACGACGCCGACTTCAACGAGATCGCTCGCCCCGGAAAGGGCCCGGGCGGGGAGACCAAGCCATGACCCGCGCCGAGATGCTGATCGAGCTGATGGAGCGCCTCGGCCTCGGCCCCATCGTCCGCAGCCGCATCGGAGGCGCCTGGGCCCCCGGCGCCGGCGACACCGTCGAGCTGATCGACCCCTACGAGGACGCCCCCCTCATCGCCTATCGCGATGCCGGCGCCGCCCTCGCCGCCGCCGCCTGCGAGGCCGCCAAGCGCGCCCAAGCCGACTGGGCCGCCCGCACGGCGGCCGACCGCGGCGGCGCCCTCCACGCCATCGCCCGCGTGGTGACCGAGGGGGCGGAACCCCTCGCCCGCCTCGAAGCCCTCAGCGCCGGCAAGCCCATCCGCGACTGCCGCGTCGAGGTCGCCAAGGTCGCCGAGATGTTTTCCTACTACGCCGGCTGGGCGGACAAGCGGCATGGGGAGGTCATCCCCGTCCCCACCGGCCACCTCGTCTACACGCTTAAGGAACCCCTCGGCGTCGTCTTCCAGATCACACCCTGGAACGCGCCGATCTTCACCGCCGGCTGGCAGATCGCCCCCGCCCTCGCCGCCGGCAACGGCGTGGTGTTGAAGCCCTCGGAACTCACCCCCCTCACCACCCTCGCCCTCGTCGCCCTGGCCGAGGAGAAGGCGGGCCTCCCCCGCGGCCTCGTCAACGTCCTCGCCGGCCTCGGGCCGACGGCCGGCCAGGCGGCCATCGAGCATCCCGCCGTCGCCAAGGTCATCTTCGTCGGCTCCGCCGCCACCGGCCGCCGCGTGGCCGCCGCGGCCGGCGCGGCCCTGAAACCCGTGGTGCTGGAGCTGGGCGGCAAGTCCGCCAATATCGTCTTCGCCGACGCCGACCTCTCCGCCGCCGCCAAAGGCACCCAGGCGGCCATTTTCTCCGCCGCCGGCCAAAGCTGCGTCGCGGGCTCCCGCCTGCTGGTCGAGGCCTCCATCGCCGCCGAATTCCAGGACCGCGTCGCCGCCGGCATGGCCAAGCTCCGCCTCGGCGACCCGCTCGACAAAACCACCGAGGTCGGCCCCGTCGGCAACCGCGCCCAGCACGCCCGCGTCTCCGCCGCCGTCCGCGACGCCCTCGCCACGGGCGCCGAGGCCGCGCAGGCCGCGGCGCCCGGTCAAGGCCTCTTCATTCCCCCCACGCTGCTCAGCGGCCTCGCCCCTGACGCCCCAGCCGCCGTCGAAGAGATCTTCGGCCCCGTCG
>JBCCPD010000070.1:0-12228 GCA_039025075.1 Pseudomonadota bacterium
AGCTGGAGGTCTCGATCGGCCCGGGCTCGAAGACCACCGGAGCCCCGACCGGCGGCCTCTATCAGCCAGGATGGAGTCCGGCGGACTCTCGGACGGTCTTCGCGCGATCGATCACGGGTCGAAGCGCCGCGGTCGCCGTCGCGCGGCGCGGACGAGGGTCAGGAGGCCGAGGGTCAGGAGGGGCGCCGCCGCAGGCAAGGGGACCGGGGCGGCGCCGGGTTCGCCGGGCGCGGCCAGGGACTGGAGGGTGAACGTCGCGGGCGCCGCGAATTCAGGGAAGCTTGGGTTCAGCGCCGCCTGCTGAGCGAAGAAGGTCAGAGGATCGGCGCCCGAGAAATCGAAAAGCGGACTGCTCAGAACCAGCAGAGCGCCGTTGGGGAGCCCTGCCCCGCCGTTCAGCAGCAGCTGCAGCTCGTCGCCGGGACCGGACTCGGTGAAGCCCGAAGCGATCACGTCGAGTTCCAAGCGGGAATCGTCGGGCGCGACCAGCGCGGCGATGTCGTCGGGCCCGCCGAAGAAGAATTCCAGCGTGCTCGACGCCAGCGGACCGGCGTCGATGACCAGCGGATCGAAGATGAAATCCTCGGTCAGCGTGCCGGTGAAATCGTCGTAGAAGACGCCACCGGACCCGGAATTGATCGGGCCGTCCAGCGCCGGCTCGGGCGAGAGCGGCAGCGCCGCGGCCGGGGCCCCCGCCAGCGCGGCGACGGCGAAGATGAGAAACGGTCTGAGTATCGATCCCTCCTGTTCCGCGGCGGCGCGCGGACGGCTCGTCAGAATAGCCATTCAACGTCCAGTTCGTCGGCGTCGGCGAAGGCGCCTCGGATCACGACCATCGCGCCGCTATCGGGGTTGCGGACCACCGCCTGCCGGCTGCCGACGATCACTTCATAGGGCGATTCATAGGGCAGGCGGATGCGATCCTCGCTTGGGTCGAAGTCGTAGATCAGATCGCGCGCCGGCGTGTCCCACCATTCCCCGGTCAGGAGGAACGTGTCCCCGTCCGGCCCGCCCCAGAGCCGGTCCAGCGCGCCGTCGCCGCCGATGATCGTCTGCTCCCCCGCGCCCGCGCGGATCACGTCGGAGCCGGCGGTGCCGCGCACGGTCGGCGAAGGCAGGCCGCCGGCCATGGAGATGCTGAACGTCCCCTCCGCCTCGCCGCCGTCGGCGTCGCGGACGGTGTAGCGGAAGCGCTCGAAGAAGATCTCGTCGTCGAAAAGCGCTTGGGCGAAGGCGCTGGGCGCATAGGTCACGGTTCCATCGTCGTTGATCGTCACGTCGCCCGAGCGGAACTCGAAGCTGCCGAGCCAGTCGTAGGTCACGTCGACGATGGTCAGATCGTCCGGCGTTTCTTGGTCCGAGTCGTTGGCCAGCAGGTCTAAGACGAAGGGGCCGTCGGTGGCGACGAGGCCGGCGAAATCGTCGTCGCCCACCTCGGGGAGGTCGTTGACCGGGGCGACGTTGACGGCGATCTCGCCCGAGGCTTCGTCGCCCTGGGCGTCGCGGACGGTGTAGGAGACGCGGTCCTCGCCGAACGCGTTCTGCGGGGCGGCGTGACGCAGGCCGCCGCCCGGCAGGATCTCCACCGACCAGCCGTTGGCGGAGCCGGCCGAGACGATCTGCAGCTCATCGCCCAGGTCGTTGGCCAGAGGGTCGAGGTCCGTCGGCGTATCCTCGAACCCCTGGACGACCGGGTCCTCGCCGAGCTGCGGGACGTCGGGCAGGCCGATAGTCAGGTCGGCGCGGGCCTGGCGGATCATGCCGACGTCGTCCTGGACTTCGTAGACGAAGCCGTCGACGCCGCCCGGCTGGTAGAGGTCCGGCGCCTCTCCCTGGCGGTAGAAGAGAGCGCCGGCGGCGTCCATGCGCACCTCGCCCCCCGAGGGCAGCAGGACGGTCTCGCCGGGGGCGATGTCCTCGCCGTCGATGCTGATGACCGAGAGCTGCGCGGCGAGGGTGGAGGGCGCGTCGTTGGCGAGCACGTCGAGGGGCGAGTCGACGTCGCCGTGCTGCACGTCGATCTCGTCGTCGCGCGCCGCGGCGCCGAAGACGAAGTCGGCTTCGGTCGGGGTCCAGCGGTCCGGGAAGTCGCGATCCTCAAAGTCGGTGATGAAGGCGACGACGCGGCCTGCGACCTCCAGCACGTAGCCGAAGAGATCATAGTAGGCGGTGGGGAAGCCGGGCGCGCCGATGGTGGGGCCGCCATCGAAGTACTGAGCGTAGATGCGCAGGTCCGCGAAGCTTTCGGCGGGCGTGAGGCGCAGATCGATCAGGTCCTGCCCCGGCGTGAAGTCGGCGATCCAGCTGACGCCGCTTTGGCCGGCGTTGGAACGGTAGATGTCGAAAGGTCCGGGCAGCGGCGTCGGAAAGATCGGCTCGTCGTCGGGGAGGCTCGGGGCCGGGCCCGCGACGAAGAGGTCGGCTCCCTCGCCTCCGAAAAGGAAGTTGGTCGCGTTGAAGCCGTCGTCCGTCTGGCCGGCTTCGAGGCCGAAGAGGTGGTCGTCGCCCTCGCCGCCGAAGAGGTAGTCGCGGCCGAGGCCGGCGATCAGCACGTCGTTCTCGTCGCCGGCCCAGATCGAGTCCTGCCCGGCGCCGCCGCTCAGCCCGTCGTCGCCGTCCCCGCCATAGATCTGATCGTCGCCGTCGCGGCCGCCGAGGTAGTTGTCGTCGACCGTGCCGATGATCTCGTCGTCGAGGGCGCCGCCCAGGACGTTCTCGAAGTTGAGGACGATGTTCTCGTACGGGTTCCTCGGAACGCCGTCGGGTGCGTTCTTGAACTGAGTCGTCACGGTCGACGCCGTGCCGGCGATGAGATCCACCTGCCAACCCTCGACCTCCTCTCCCTCGACGCCGGTGGGCGTGCGGTCGTCGTAGAGCAGGTCGAGCCGGAAGGGCTGGTCTTCACCCAGATCGAGCGTGTCGACGTCCGCGCCGCCGTCGGCCGTGGCTTCGTTGGCGAAGTAGAGCTTGACCACGTCGTCGCCGGCGCCGCCGTAGAGCTGCGAGCGGAAACCGCCCATCCCGTCGAGGTAGTCGGCGCCGTCATATCCGAAGATCTCGTCCTGGTTGCCTTGGCCGGCCAGGTAGTTGGCCTCGTCGTTGCCATGCAGGACGTCGCGTTTGGCGGTGCCGACCAGGCCTTCGATGCCGCGCAGGATCCAGACCGCGTCGCCGGAATTGCGCTCTTGCGCGATTCCGGTGCGCAGGTCCGCGTCGATGTTGTTGATGCCGCCCGTGCCGCTGCCGCGATCGATTCCGTCGAGGCTGAAATTGACCAGGTCGAAGTCTTCGCCGCCGTTGAAGTAGCTGGTGGCTTGGGAGGCGTAGAAGACGTCGGGGCCTGCGAGCCCGTAGAAGGCGGAGCCATTGAACTCGAGCGTCTCGCCGTCCAGCTGGATCGGCGCGCCGTCCTCTTCGATGACGAAGAGGTCGTCGTTGTCGCCCGCGCCGCTTTGCAGGTCGTAGGCGAAGAAAGCGTCGGCGAAGCGGGTGCCCCGGTAGACGTTCGCGCCGATGATCTGGGCTTGGATCTGGCCTTCAGGGCCGCCTAGATCGAAGTCCTCCGTCCCCAGGGAGGCATCCATCACATAGGCTGCGTTCGGGTAGGCGGCGATCACAGGGCCTTTGTTCGGCTCACGGATCGTTTCCGAGGAATGCAGCAGCTTCACGCCTTGCAGGCCGCCGCCCTCGAACGACACGCGCGGCGCGCCCGACAGCGGCTGCAGAGAGCTTTGCGCGATGTGCAGCACCGTGTCGTCCGGGCCGAGGCGACGAACCTCGTCCTCGCCGGCGGTGTAGACGGTCTGCGCGCCGGCGGCCAAAACGATGACGTCGGATGCGTCGGAGGTGCGGATCTCCTCGAAACCGAGGACGAGCGCCTCCACCCCGCTGCCGAAATCGACGGAGCCCGCGCCTAGGTCGACGGTCGCCTGATCCTCCAGCACGAGGCTGTCGCGCCCGTCGCCGCCGTCGACCGAGTGGGCCCCGGCGGAGAGGCGCGCCTCGTCGTCGCCGTCGCCCAGGTCGGCCGCGTCGGCCCCGTCCAGCCGCGCGAGATCGTCGCCGTCGCCGCCGAAGATCAGGTCGGCGTCGCCGGCCCCGCCGTCGATGTCGTCGTCGCCGTCGCCGCCGTCGAGGTAGTCGTCGCCTGCGCCGCCATCGATGTCGTCGTCCCCGCCGCCGCCGAAGACGTAGTCTGCGCCGCCGTCGGCGGAGAGGATGTTCCGCACGCCGTCGCCGAAGATCCACTGCCGCCCGTCGCCGCCGAAGAAGGGCGCGGAGCCGGAGACGTAGCGGAAATTCTCGATCTCCTCCCGCGCCACAGGGCCGAGGCCAGGGTTCGAGAAGGTCAGGAACTCGACATCTGTCAGGACGTCGGTCCCCTCCGCCGCCGTGGAGGGGTCGCGGGAGGCGACTTCTATGTCCTGCGGAGCGGCGCCGGGCAGCAGCTCGACCCGGTAGGTCTCGATCCGATTCACGTAGACCACGGTGTCGAGCCCGCCGCCGGCCTCCACCACGTCGTCGCCGGAGAGGGGGGCGATCAGGTCGTCCTTGTCGGTGCCGGTCAGCGTGTCGGCGTCGCCGGAGCCCAGGAGGACGAGGCCGGCCCCCTCCGCCCGGTCGGCGGTCAGGGCTCCGAGGTTGTCCATGGCCCAGAAGGCGCCGTCCACGTCGAAGGCGAGCTCGAACTCGTCCCAATAGGCGCTGATGCGCGCTTCCACGTCGAACCGGTCGAACGCGTCGCGTACGCCGCGCAGGCTCTCCGTCAGCTCATCGAAGAGACCGGCGGCGGGGTTGAGCCGGTCGGCGAGGGAGCGCAGCACGTCGTCTAGGCCGGTGGCGTCGAGCACCGCCTCGACGATCGGGTCCACCAGATGGTCCACCACGTCCTGCGCCGCGTCGAGCAGGTCGGCCACCGGCTCCAGCGCCTCGTTGATCGCCTCGACCGGCGCGCTGACCGCATCGAGCGTGCGGGAAAGGCCGTCGAGCGAAGCGTCCGCCTGCTCGAACAGGCTCTGGGCCAGCTCGAACGGGGTGACGTCCATGAAGGCGACCCGCTCGAAATCCTCCCGCGTGCGGTCGAGATGCGCCGCCGTCCGCTCGTTGTTCTGGAAGAGGCGGTTGAAGTCCTCGGCCCGCATTTCCGGCATGGGCTCGCCGCTCAGGTCGCCGGCCAGGAACGCGTCGATGGCCTCGATCCGGTCCTGGTAATCGCGCCGGGTGATCAAGAGCGCGGCGGTGGAGAAGGTCAGCGCGGTGGAGAGCAGGCCGAAGGGCGTGGCGACCAGGTCGAAGGGCGTCTTGAGCTCGTCCAGCGCGTCGTCCACCGACACGATGGGCCGCTTCACGAATTTGGCGGCCTTGAGGTAGAGCTTGACGACCCCGCCTATGTAAGGGGCTCGGGCGGCGAGCGTGAGCGCTTTCTCCGTCCCTTCCAGCTTGTCCACGACCTCGGCGTTCTTGGCCCGGAAGAGGTTGAAGCTGGCGTTCATCACCAGAACGGGATTGATGAAGTTCCCGACGATGGTGATCTGCGACTGCGCTTCGTTGATCAGGCCGATGCCGCGGGCCAGCTCTTCACGCGCCTGGCTGAGCGGGACCGGCTTGTCGGGATCGAAGACGGGGGTCCCGTCGGACATGGCGCGCACGCTCCTCAACACGCTGAGCGTAGCTGGGCGCGACGCTGCTTCGAAGTTGACGAAGCCTGAACGGCGCCGTCCCCAGCGTCACCGGGGGGGCGACGGTTTTGGTGCGGATGACGCGGTTTTGGTGCGGATGACGCGGCTCAGACGGCGCGCGGCCTGTCGTCCAGCCGGCCTTTGAGCGCGCTGGCCTGGGCCCGGCCGACGGGGATCACCGCGCCGTCCCGCAGGGTGGCGCGCAGGTTCCCCTGCTGGTAGCCGAGCCGCTCCACATGGTCGACGGCCACCCAGTGGGAGCGGTGGACCCGAAGGCCCGCGCCCGATGCGACGCGCTCGCCCGCCTCGGCGAGCGAGCAGCGCACGAGCGCCTCTCCGGCCTCGGTGGTCACGCGGACGTATTGGTTCTCGGCGCTCATGCGAAGGACGCGGCCGCGCGCCTCTTGGGGGAGGAGCGGCTGCAGACGGCACGCGCCCCGCGGGCGGAAGCGCCACAGCGCGCCGCCGGGCGGGGCGCCGTAGCGCTCGGGTCCCGCGAAAAGCTGGAACATCATCAGGCCCAGCGCCGCGGCGACGATGATGACGGTCATGCCGGCTGCGAAATACCAGGCGACGCGCAGAAGGGTTTCCGCCGCTCCGCCCGCGGCGTCGTCCGTTGCTGCGCTGGCGATCCCCACGAGCAGGCAGAACGGGGCGTAGGCCGCCGATTGCAGCAGAACCGGCGGCCAGCCAATGCGCAGGGACGTCTTCCAGGCCCAGGGCATCGCGACGAGGCTCCAGCCCAAAGAGCCCGCGAGCGTCGTCAACACGATGGCGAGCCGCGAGGGCAGGGAGAACGCCGAAAGCACGCCGCCAGGCGTGAAGACGGCCACCAGAAAAACCATCGCGACGCAGAGGATTGCGCAGGGCCAGGACAGAACCGAGCGCCGGATCAGCGCGTCCATTTCGGCCGAAGCGTCGGGATGTTCCTGGTCGCGCATCACATCGGCACCGCGGGCGGCCCAGCCTGACGGGGCCGAGCCAAGATCGGAAGGATCGGTCGGACGCATGCGGCAGCACGGGCCCGCGTCCGAGATCGATGACCGGGCGCGACGCCGATCGCCGCCAAGTCGCGCGTCGTATAAGGCATCCGACGCAAGCGGCTCAACGCTCATCGCGCGCGGCGGCGCGCCCCGCGGCGTTTCCTCGCGGCGGCGCGCCGCGCCGCTGAAGGTCGCCGGCGGAGCTGGGCGCGCGGCGTTTCACGGACGCCTGAGCGATCCGGAATGGAACGCAGGCTGGATCGGGTGCGATGACTGAACGTGCGTGCTGCGCGATGAAACCAGGCTGCGAAGAAGGATGGTGCCGGTGATAGGACTCGAACCTACGACCCCATCATTACGAATGACGTGCTCTACCAGCTGAGCTACACCGGCATCCTTCTCGCGCCCCGACCGAAGCGGCGGACGATAATCCGCAGCATTCGTTTCCAAGCACGTCGGCACCTAGCTTCCGACGACGCGGGACGCAAGGGCGCGCCTTGGCGCCGGGCGCTGCGAGACGTCGGAGGATCCGCGGGGAATGGCGCACCCGAGAGGATTCGAACCTCTGGCCTCTGCCTTCGGAGGGCAGCGCTCTATCCAGCTGAGCTACGGGTGCCGCGGTTGGGGCTATAGCCGAGCGGGCGCCGCGGCGCAATCTCAGCCGTCGGGACGGGCGGCCTTCTCGTCGACGCCCGAGACGCCCTCGCGCCGCGCCAGTTCGGCGAGGACCGCCGAGAGCGGCACCTCGCGCGCGGCGAGCAGCACCAGCAGGTGGTAGATCGCGTCCGCGGCCTCCGCCGTCAGGGCGGCGTCGTCCTGCGCGGCGCCTGCGATGACGGCCTCGATCGCCTCTTCGCCGAATTTCTCAGCGCATTTGACCGGTCCGCGGGACAGCAGGCGGGCGGTGTGAGAGCTGACGGGGTCGGCGCCGCGGCGCGCGGCGATGACAGTCTCCAACCGCGCCAGCACCTCGAGATCGAGCGGCGCGCTCATGGCCGCGTCGGAACGCCGGCCCGGGCGAGCGCGGCCTTGGCCTCGGCGATGGAGTGGTCGCCGAAGTGGAAGATGGAGGCGGCGAGCACCGCCGAAGCTCCGCCTTCGAGAACGCCTGGCGCCAGATGCTCCAGCGCGCCGACGCCGCCCGATGCGATGACCGGCACGCCCACGGCATCGGCGACGGCGCGCGTCAGGCGCAGGTCGTAGCCATCGCGCGTGCCGTCGCGATCCATGGAGGTCAACAGAATCTCACCGGCCCCGCGCCGCTCCATCTCCTGCGCGAACGCGACGGCGTCGATGCCCGTGGGCGTGCGGCCCCCATGCGTGAATATCTCCCACCGGTCCGAGGCGACGGCCTTGGCGTCGAGGGCGACGACGATGCACTGGGCTCCGAATTTTTCCGCCGCGGCGTCGATCACCTCGGGGGTCTTCACCGCGGCGGTGTTGAAGCTGACCTTGTCGGCTCCGGCGAGCAGGAGGGCGCGCACGTCCTCCACCGTCCGAACGCCGCCGCCGACGGTGACGGGCATGAAGCAGCGCTCCGCCGTGCGGTGAACGATGTCGAGGAGCGTGCCGCGGCCCTCGTGGCTGGCGGCGATGTCGAGGAAGCACAGCTCGTCCGCGCCGGCGACGTCGTAGGCCTGGGCGGCCTCCACCGGGTCCCCGGCGTCGCGCAGGCCCACGAAATTCACGCCCTTGACGACGCGGCCGTCCTTGACGTCCAGGCAGGGGATGACGCGGGTCTTTAGCATTGCAGGCTTCTAGCGGCGCGGGCGAGGCTTGGCGAGGGGCGCGCTTCCGGCCGCCCCGAGCGTCCCCTGCGGGAACGCCGGCCCGCCCTCCAGCCTGCGCCCGCGAGGGCTTTCAGCCGCGGGAGAGGCGGTGCGCAGCGGCGGCGGCCGCCTTGGCGTGCGCGGCCTCGATCAGCGCGGGCAACTCGCAACCTTCGGCGTCCAAGGGACTGAGGATCGCGACCCAGCCCATCCACGCGTAGACCGGATGCGGCGTCAGGCGGTCGAACGCCTGGAAGTCCCAGGGACCCTCGACCGCTCGGCCCTTGGCGGGGCGCGGCGGCGGCGTCGTTCGGCCCGTCCTGGGTCTTGATCGTCGCGAAAAAGGCGCCGCGGGGCAGGCGTCCGCCGGGGTTCACGAAAAAGGCCCGCTCCCCCCAGGTCGTCGCCGGCGCCACGTCCGGCAGCGCGGCGAGCCGAGTTTCGATCGCGTCGCGCACCGCCTCTCTCATGCGGCGAGCAGGGCGGCGGCCTCCGCCGCGTCGATGCGGCCGTCATAGAGCGCGCGGCCGGAGATCACGCCGTCGAGCGGCGCGTCCGAGGCTTTCAGGGCGCGCAGATCGTCGAGGGAGGAGACGCCGCCCGAGGCGATCACCGGGATCGAGACCGCGCGGGCCAGGGCCGCCGTCGCCTCGATGTTGGGGCCCTGCATAGCGCCGTCGCGGTCGATGTCGGTGAAGATGATCGCGGCGACGCCGGCGTGCTCGAAGCGGCGGGCGAGGTCCAGGGCCTCGATGTCGGTGGTCTCCGCCCAGCCCTCCACCGCCACGCGGCCGCCGCGGGCGTCGATGCCGACGGCGACGCGGCCGGGATGGGCGCGGGCGGCGGCGCGCACGAAGTCCGGATCGCGCACCGCGGCGGTGCCGAGGATCACCCGGCGCACGCCGGCCGAAAGCCAGCCGTCGACGGCGGCCATGTCGCGGATGCCGCCGCCCAGCTGCACCGGCGCCTCGACCGCGGCCAGGATCGCCTCGACCGCGGCGCGGTTGGCGGCGCGGCCGGCGAAGGCGCCGTCGAGGTCGACCAAGTGGATCCAGGCGCAGCCGGCCGCTTCGAAGGCGCGGGCCTGAGCGGCCGGATCGTCGTTGAAGACCGTGGCGGCGTCCATTTCGCCGCGCAGCAGGCGCACGCACTGGCCGTCCTTCAGATCGATGGCGGGGTAGAGGATCATGCCTGCGGCTCCGATGCGGGACTGCGCTGCGACGTCGGTCGCGCGGGGCGATGCCTCGCCGGGGCGCCGGGGTCAAGCGGGGCGCCGTCAGGTCGAGGTTGACCGGCGCGCGGAGTCCGGCAGGCTGGACCCAGTGTCTCACCCGGAAGGATCCGCCATGAGCCGCCGCGCCGCCTTCGCCGCCTGCTTCGTCTTGCTGTCGCCCGCCGCCTGGGCCTCCAACGCCGCCGACGGCGTCTGGCGGACCGAGGCGAATGACGAGGGCTCGTATCTCGAGGTCACGATCGCGCCTTGCGCCTCGGACGCGGCCAAGACCTGCGGGACCATCACGCGCGCCTATTCCGGCGTCGGCGAAGACGGCGCCCAGTACCCGCATCTGGGCCGGCTGATCATCGAGGACATGGTCCCCGACGGGGCGAACGCCTGGACCGACGGCTCCATCTGGGCGCCGGACGACGACCGCACCTACCGCTCGAACATGGAGCTTCAGGGCGACGTGCTGAATGTGGAGGGCTGCGTCCTGGTCATCTGCCGGGGCCAGGACTGGACGCGGGTCGAATAGCGCTTCAGGGCCGCCAGCCGAGGAAGTTGCCGATCAGGCGCAGGCCGGTGGCCTGGCTCTTTTCGGGGTGGAACTGCGTTCCTACGAGATTGTCGCGCCCCACGACCGCCGTGACGCGGCCGCCGTGGTCCGCGTGGGCGAAAAGCTGCGCCTGATCCCGCGGGGTCAGGTGGAAGGAGTGCACGAAGTACGCGTGGTCGCCCTCGGCGATCCCCTCCAGCACCGGGTGGGGACGGTCGATGACCAGCTCGTTCCAGCCCATATGGGGGATCTTGAGGGCGGGATCGGCGAGCTGCAGCTTGGCGACGTCGCCGGGGATCCAGCCGAAGCCTTGCGCTTCGCCGAACTCCAGTCCGCGCGTCGCCATCAGCTGCTGGCCGACGCAGATGCCGAGGAAAGGGACGCCGGCGGCGACGCGCTGCTCGATCGTCTCCCACATGCCCGGCACGGCGTTCAGCCCCGCGCGGCAGTCGGCGAAGGCGCCGACGCCGGGCAGCACGATCCGGTCGGCCCGCCGCACCGCCTCGGCGTCGGAGGTCACGAGGATTGGGCCGCCCGTCCCCGTCTCCCGCGCCATGCGCTCGAAGGCCTTCGAGGCGGACGCGAGGTTGCCCGAGCCGTAGTCGACGATGACGCAGGTCATCCCGCCCTCATAGCGCGCCCTGGGTGGAGGGCAGCGCGTCGACGGCCCGCGGGTCCGCCTCCACCGCCTCGCGCAGGGCGCGGGCGACGGCCTTGAAGCAGGCCTCGGCGACGTGGTGGGCGTTTTCGCCGGCGAGCTTGTCGACATGCAGGGTCAGGCGCGCATTCATGGCGAGCGCGGTGAAGAACTCGCGCACGAGCTCCGTGTCGAACGTTCCGATCTTATCGGCGGCGAAGTCGACGTTCCAGACCAGGAACGGGCGGCCGGAGAAATCGAGCGCGGCGCGGGCCAGCGCCTCGTCCATCGGCAGGAGGGAGGAGCCGTACCGGCGGATGCCGCGCTTGTCGCCCACGGCCTCGGCCAGCGCCTGGCCCAGCGCGATGCCGACGTCCTCCACCGTGTGGTGGTCGTCGATATGCAGGTCGCCGGCGGCTCGCACCGTCATGTCGATCAGCGAGTGGCGGGCGAGCTGGTCCAGCATGTGATCGAAGAACCCCACGCCGGTCGCCATGTCATGGGCGCCGGTGCCGTCGAGGTCGACCTCGACCGCGATGTCCGTTTCGTTCGTCTTGCGGGCGATCTTCGCGCTGCGCATGGCCGGTCCTCCGCCGAACTCGGCCGCGCTCTAGCAGCCGCGGCCGGGCGGCGCCAGACGAGGATGGCCGAGGGCCGCCGCGTCGCTCACGGCAGCAGGATGGCGCGGAAGTCGTTGACGTTGGTCATCGTGGGCCCGGTGAACAGCAGATCGCCGAGCGCCTCGAAGGCGCCGAAGCCGTCGTTGTCGTCGAGCCTCGCGCGCAGGTTCAGACCGAGAGCCTCGGCCCGGGCCCAAGCGTCAGGCGTCAGGATCGCGCCGGCATTGGCCTCGATCCCGTCGATGCCGTCGGTGTCCGCCGCCAGCGCCCAGATCCCGTGGCGCGCGGCCTCGGGCCCCAAGGCGACCGCGAGCGCCAGCAGGAACTCGGCGTTGCGCCCGCCTCGGCCGTGGCCGCGCACGGTCACCGTGGTCTCTCCGCCCGAAAGGATCACGCAGGGCCGCGGGGCCGGCTGGCCATGGGCGGCGACCTGCAGGGCGACGCCCGCGAGGGCCGCGCCGACCTCCCGCGCTTCGCCTTCCATCCGGTCCGACAGGATCACCGGGGCGAGAGCGCGCAGGCGCGCCGCCTCGGCCGCGGCCTCCAGCGCCATCTGGGGCGTGGCGACCATGCGGATGTCGGCCGGCGCGAGGCTCGGCGCGGGATTGCTGGCCATCGCCCGCAGGAGCGAGGCGGGAACGCTCACGCCGCGGCGTTCAAGGATGTCCTCCGGCGCCTCTCCGGCCGGCAAGGGGACCGTGGGGCCCGAGCCGATCACCGCCGGATCGTCCCCGGGCACGTCCGAGATGACCCACGTCGCCACCTGCGC
>JBCCPD010000071.1:0-12223 GCA_039025075.1 Pseudomonadota bacterium
CCCGCGTCCAACGCCGCCCGCGCCGCCGCGGCTGCCCGGCGCGCAGCCGCCAGTCGCCGGCGATCTCATAGAAGGCGGCGCGCTCGGCGGGGCCGTAGCCCTCGCCCTCGGCCGCCGCCAGCTGCTCCAGCCGCAGGGCGGCCGTGGCGAAGGCGCCCAAGGCCTCCATCGCCAGCGCCTCGCAGATCGCCGCGGGGCCGCCGCCGCCCTCCCGCGCCCAGGCCCGCGCCGCCTCGGCCGCCGCGGTCGGATCCCGATCCGCCAGCGCCAGGCAGGCCTCGGACCCCGGCGCCGCGGCCGCCCCCGCCGACCCCAGCGCCAAGACCGCGCCCAAGGCGACGGCGCCCCAGGCGCTAGGGCTCCTGAAAACGGCGCCGACGGAGATCGGACCCAGCGCCGCCCCGCTCCATGGCGCCCGTCCCGCCGCCCGTCTAGCCTGCGCCCCCGCGCCGCCCGACGCCGCCGCTCGACTGCAAGGACCTCCCATGCCCGCGCTCTCCCGCCCCACGCTGCTCAGCCTCGGCCATGGCTACTGCGCCCGCCGCCTCGCCCGGGACCTGACGTCCGAGGGCTGGCGCATCCTCGCCGCCACGCGCGACCCCGGCAAGATGCCCGCCCTCGCCGCCGCCGGGGCCGAACCGGTCCTCTGGCCCCTCGAAACCGCCGAAGACACTCTGGCCCAGGCCGACCACGTCCTGATCTCCGTCGCGCCCGAGGACGGCCGCGACCCTGTCCTCGCCGCCCTCGCCCCGCTGCTGGCCGAGGCCGCGTCGCATCTGCGCTGGGTCGGCTACCTCTCCACCACCGGCGTCTACGGAGACCGGGGCGGCGCCTGGATCGACGAGACCGCCGAGCGCCGCTCCGCCACGGCCCGAGGCCAGGCCCGCGTCGCCGCCGAGGACGCCTGGCTCGCCCTCCACGCCGCCTCCGGCCTCCCGGTCCACATCTTCCGCCTCGCCGGCATCTACGGCCCCGGCCGAGGCCCCTTCGCCAAGGTCCGGGCCGGAACCGCCCGCCGCATCGTCAAGCCCGGCCAGGTGTTCTCCCGCATCCACGTCGACGACATCGCCGGCGCCCTGCGCGCCTCCCTCGCCGCCCCTCGCCCCGGCCGCGCGTGGAACGTCAACGACGACCTCCCCGCCCCGCCCCAGGACGTCCTCGCCGAGGCCGCGCGCCTCCTGAACCTCCCCCCGCCCCCCGAAGTCGCTTTCGAAGACGCCGACCTCTCTCCCATGGCCGCCAGCTTCTATTCCGAGTCCAAGCGCACCTCGAACCAGCGCCTCAAATCCGAGCTCGGCTGGCGGCCCTTGCATCCCACCTACCGCGAAGGCCTGCGCGCCGTTCTCGACGCTGAGCGCTGACGGGGGGACCTCGCCTCCGGGGCATCGAGCCCCCCCAAAGGAATCAAGAGGGGGCTCGCGCGCTTCGCGCGGGCGCCTGGAGCGGCAGGCGTTGTGTTGGCTTTGAGAAAGAACGCCGTTTGCTGGGGAAGGCCCGCAGGGGGCCTCATCCGAGCGTCCGCCGAGTCGCCCGCCGCCTCAAGGCCGAGCCCCGCCGACGAGGCGGGGTCGCTCCGCGGCGCTGCGCGAGCCTTGACCCGGCGGACGACTCGGCTCGGCGACGGAACCGCGCGGGAGTGCGGGCGGGGCCGCCGTTCGAGCGCAGCTCGGACCAGGGCCCGAGCGGGCTCCCGCTACAGCACGCACGCCCCCCGGCCATCGGCCAGAAGCGTCTCCGCCCCGCGCTCGATGGCCGCGGCGCGCCGCGCCAGATAGGCCGAGGGGCGCGCCGGATCGCTGCGCGCCGGCGTCGGCAAGCCGGCGGCGATCAGCGCCGCCTGCCGCGGGCTCAGCCCCTCGGCGCCCACCGAAAAATACGCCCGCGCCGCCGCCTCAAGCCCGAAGACGCCCTCGCCCATCTCGGCGACGTTCAGATACACCTCCAGGATCCGCCGCTTCGGCCACAGCGCCTCGATCGCCAAGGCGACCCCCGCCTCCACGCCCTTACGCAGCCAGGTCCGCCCCGGCCACAGAAACGCGTTCTTCGCCACCTGCTGCGTCAGGGTGGAGCCGCCGCGCAGCCGGCGCTCATCCTCCAACGCCGCCCGCACCGCCTCCAGGTCGATCCCCCAATGGGCGCAGAACTGCGCGTCCTCCGCCGCCGGAAAGGCCAGACGCGCCAGGTCCGGCACCGCCGCCAGCCGCGCCCCGGCATGGGACACCGCCCCGAGCCGCGCCCGCTCCCGCTCGATGTAAAGCGTCGTCGGCGGATCGACCCAGCGATAGGCCAGCACCCAAAGCAGCCCGACCCCGACGACCGCCAGGACCGCCGCCGCCAGCCCCCGCAGACCCTTCGCGATCCGGCCGCGCGCCCGGCGACGAGACCGTCGCCGCCGGGCCGCCACCTCAGGCGCTCGCCGCGGACGCCGACGACACGGCCGAGCCCGGCGCGTCGTCCAGCGGGTGCGGAATGCGGCTCAGCATCTCCTTGGGGCAGACCTGCACGAAGTTGCGCCGCTCGTTCTCCCACTCCCGCAGCAGGCGTTCGGCCAGCTTCGACCCGGTCTCCCGCAGATGGGCGCGGATCAGAGCCACCAGCTCCATCTCCCAATGCTCGGACGCGAGGCCCTGCACATGCAGCGTCTCCATGTTCGCCCTCGCCTCGAAGTCGCCGGCCTCGTCGTAGATGTAGGCCATGCCCCCGGTCATGCCGGCGCCGAAATTGTCGCCCACGCGCCCCAGGATCACCGCCGCGCCCCCGGTCATGTACTCGCAGCCGTTGGAGCCACAGCCCTCGACCACCACGCGCGCGCCGGAGTTGCGGACGCAGAACCGCTCCCCCGCCCGCCCGGCGGCATAAAGATGCCCGGCCGTGGCCCCGTAGAGCACCGTGTTGCCGACGATCACGTTCTCTGACGCCTCCAACGGCGCCTCGATGATCGGCCGCACCACGATCACGCCGCCGGACAGGCCTTTGCCCACGTAGTCGTTGGCGTCGCCCTGAACGACCAGCTTGAGCCCCGGCGCCGCGAAGGCCCCCAGGCTCTGACCCGCCGAGCCCTTCAGCTTCACCGTCAGATGCCCCTGCTGCAGATCGTTGTTCATCCCGAACCGCTGCACGATCCGGGAAGACACCCGCGTCCCCACCGTCCGCTGGGTGTTCTTGACGGTGTAGGACAGCTCCATCTTCTCGCCGGCGCGGAAGAAGGGCCGCGCATCCTTCACGATCTGCGCGTCGAGCGTGTCCGGCACCGCCTGACGCTCCCGCTCCCGATCCAGGTGGATCGGCTCGCCGTCGTTCACCGTCACCAGCATCGGGTTCAGGTCGAGATCGTCCAGATGCGCCGCGCCGCGGCTGACCTGGCTCAGCAGATCCGCCCGCCCGATCACCTCGTTGAGGCTGCGCGCGCCGATGGAGGCGAGGATCTCCCGCACCTCCTGCGCATAGAAGGTGATCAGGTTCACGACCTTATCCGCATCGCCGGTGAACTTTTCGCGCAGCCGCGGGTCCTGGGTGCAGACGCCCACCGGGCAGGTGTTGGACTGGCACTGGCGGACCATGATGCAGCCCATGGCCACCAACGCCGCGGTGCCGATGCCGAATTCCTCGGCGCCCATCATCGCCGCGATGACGATGTCCCGGCCGGTCCTCAGGCCGCCGTCGGTGCGCAGCGTCACCCGGTCCCGCAGCTTGTTCAGCGCCAGCACCTGATGCGCCTCGGTCAGCCCCATCTCCCAGGGAAGACCGGCATACTTGATCGAGGTCTGCGGGGACGCGCCCGTCCCGCCGTTGTGCCCCGAAATCAAGATCACGTCCGCCTTCGCCTTCGCGACGCCCGCCGCGATGGTCCCGACCCCCGTCGAAGCCACCAGCTTCACGCATACCTTCGCCTCCGGATTGATCTGCTTGAGGTCGTAGATCAGCTGCGCAAGGTCCTCGATGCTGTAGATGTCGTGGTGCGGCGGCGGGGAGATCAGCGTGACCCCCGGCGTCGAGTGCCGCAGCTTGGCGATCATCTCGGTCACCTTGAAGCCGGGCAGCTGCCCGCCCTCGCCGGGCTTGGCGCCCTGGGCGACCTTGATCTCCAGCTCCTGGCAGGCGTTGAGATACTCCGCCGTCACGCCGAAGCGGCCCGAGGCCACCTGCTTGATCTTGGCGCTCGCGTTGTCCCCGTTCGGCATCGGCTTGAAGTGCTCGGGGTCCTCGCCGCCCTCGCCCGAGTCCGACTTCGCCCCGATCCGGTTCATGGCGATGTTCAGCGTCTTGTGCGCCTCGGGGCTCAGCGCCCCCAGGCTCATCCCCGGCGTCACGAACCGCTTGCGGATCGAGGTGATGCTCTCCACCTCCTCCAGCGGCACCGCCGCGCCCTTGGGCTTGAAGTCCAGCAGGTCGCGCAGGTGGATCGGCGGCTGGCTCTGCATGCCCTTGGCGTACTGCGCCCACTGGTCGTAATTCCCGGTGGCGCAGGCCGTCTGCATCAGATGCATCAGCTTGGCGCCCCAGGCATGGGTCTCGCCCGCCCGGCGCAGCTTGTAGAGCCCGCCGATGGGCAGCACCGTGTCGCCCATGCGGAACGCCCTCGCATGGATGCCCTCGGCGTTCCGCTGCAGCCCGGCGAGCCCGATGCCGCTGATCCGCGAGATCATCCCCGGGAAATACTCCGCCACCATCGCGCGGCTCAGCCCCACGGCCTCGAAGTTCAGCCCCCCGCGATACGACGAGATCACCGAGATCCCCATCTTCGACATGATCTTCAGCAGACCCTGCCCGATGGCCTCGCGATAGTTGGCGATGGCCTTTTCGAGCGGCCCGTCCAGCAGGCCTCGCTCGATCCGTTCGGCGATGCTCTCCTGCGCCAGATAGGCGTTCACGGTCGTCGCGCCGCAGCCGATAAGCACGGCGAAGTAATGCGGATCGATGCACTCGGCCGAGCGCACGTTGAGCGAACAGAACGTCCGCAGCCCCTTGCCCGTCAGCCACGAATGCACCGCCGAGGTCGCCAGAATCATCGGCATCGCCGCATGCTCCGCGTCGACCCCCTCGTCCGTCAGGATCAGGTGCCCGATCCCCGCGCGCACGGCTTCCTCCGCCTCCGTCCGGATCGCCTCCAACCGCTCCCGCAGCGCCCCTTGCCCGGCGCCCGCCGGGAACGCGCAGTCGATCACCCGCACGCTCTGCCCGAACGCGCCCTTCATCGCTTCGAACTCCCCGTTCGACACGAACGGCGTCTCCAGCGTCAGGATCTCGGTCTGGCTCGAGTCCTGATCCAGCACGTTCTTGAGGTTCCCGAACCGGGTCTTGAGGCTCATCACCCGATGCTCGCGCAGCGAGTCGATCGGCGGGTTCGTCACCTGGCTGAAGTTCTGACGGAAGAAATGGCTCAGCGGCCGATACCGCTCCGACAGCACCGCCGCCGGAGTATCGTCCCCCATCGAGCCCAGAACCTCCTTCCCGTCCTCCACCATCGGCGCGAGGATCGCCTCCAGCTCCTCCATCGAGTACCCGGCCGCGATCTGCCGCCGCCGCAGGTCGTCCTTTCCATAAAGCCGCGGCTCCGAGACGCCCGAGACCACCTGCGTCAGGTCCGTCACCCGGCCGACCCAGTCGCCGAAGGGCTGAGCTTCGGCCAGCTCCGTCTTGATCTCCACGTCGTGCAGCAGACGCCCCTCGGCCATGTCCACCGCCAGCATCTGGCCCGGCCCCAACGCGCCCTTCTCGGTCACCGCGGCCTCGTCCACCGGCACCATCCCGGTCTCCGACCCGGCGATCACCAGCCCGTCCCCGGTCACCACGTAGCGCATCGGCCGCAGACCGTTGCGGTCCAGCCCCGCCACGACCCAGCGCCCGTCGGTCATGGCCAGCGCCGCCGGCCCGTCCCACGGCTCCATCACGCTGTTGGAATAGGCGTACATGTCCCGCCAGCTCTGCGGCATCGCCGTCGCGGTCTTCGACCACGCCTCCGGCACCAGCATGGTCTTGGCCATGGGCGCAGACCGCCCCGCCCGCACCAGCGTCTCGAACACCGCATCCAGCGCCGCCGAGTCCGACGACCCCGACGGCACGATGGGCTTGATGTCCTCCTCCATGCCCTCGAAATAGGTGCTCGCCATCCGGATCTCGTGGGACTTCATCCAGTTGACGTTGCCCTTCAGGGTGTTGATCTCGCCGTTGTGCGCCAGCATCCGGAACGGCTGCGCCAGCCACCACTGCGGGAACGTGTTGGTCGAATAGCGCTGGTGATAGATCGCGAAGGCGCTCTCGAACCGATCGTCCTTCAGGTCCGGATAGAACTCCGCCACCTGCTCGGCGAGCATCATGCCCTTGTAGATCACCGACCGGCAGCTCAGCGAGCACACGTAGAAGCCGCTCACCTGGCTCGCCGCCACCCGCTTCTCGATCCGCCGCCGAATGACGTAGAGCTCCCGCTCGAACGCCTCCTCGTCCGCGCCGGTCGCATTGGCGATGATGATCTGCTCGATCTCCGGCCGCGTCGCGTTGGCCTTCTCGCCCAGCACGGTGATGTCCACCGGCACGTGCCGCCAGCCGTAGATGTAGTGCCCCATCCGAAGCACCTCGGCCTCGACGATGGTCCGGCAGGTTTCTTGGGCCCCGAAATCCGCGCGCGGAAGAAACACCATGCCCACGGCCATCAGCGAGCCGTCCGGCTCATGCCCCGTCCGCCGGATCTGCTCTTCGAAGAACGGCACGGGGATCTGCACATGAATGCCGGCCCCGTCCCCGGTCATCCCGTCCGCGTCCACCGCCCCCCGATGCCAGATCGCCTTGAGCGCCGAGATCCCGTTCTCCACCACCGAGCGACGCGGCTTCCCGTCCACGGCCACCACCAGCCCCACGCCGCAGGACGAATGGTCGAATTCCTCGCGGAACATGCCCGTCTCGGAGAGCGCCTCCCGCTCCGCCTGATGCCGCGCGGCCCAGCTGGCGTCGTACTTGCTCATGGCCTGTCTCCTTGGGGATGTCCTTCCTGCGCCAGCACCTTCAAGGCGAAGCCGCGCAGGGTGTTCCAGTCTTCGGCCAGAAGGCGCGCCGCCTCCCAGGCCGCGTTCAGCCGGGCGGCGACCGCCTCGGGCTTGAAGTCGTATTCATGGGCGAGCCGGTTGCGCGCCTCATGGAAGCCCATCCATTGATCGGCCGACCCGATGGCCCCCAACCTCTCCAAGGCGTTCAAGGCATCGCGGATCGTGAAGGTCTCGCTGTCCTCCACCGAGATCAACAACGCGCCGCGAGCCACTTTGCGCAGCGCCATGTCCTCCAGCTGCTCGAACCGCTTGAGAAAAGCGTCGACGTCGGTCTGGCGCGCTTTGTCAAACGCCTCGACGCCCTCCGGCGTCGCCGGGAGCTCGCCTTCCAAGTCGACGAGAGAGAGTTCAAGCCGCGCCGCGATCCGGTCGCACGCGATCAACGCATCGGCCAGCTTGTCAGCCCGCATCGGCTCAGACCCCTTCGGCTGCATCCGCGCGAGGATGGCCGGATCGCCCTCCAGAACGATGCCCTCTTTCAACGCGACGCGATGAATGCGCTCTGTCGGCCCGCCCGGCCCCATCAGCACCAGATCGATCTTCCGCTCCCCGATCCGGTCCCAAAGCGCCACCTTGGCGGCGATCTGATCGTTGAAGCTCTCCCGCCCCTCCGGCACCTCCACCAGCAGATCGATGTCCCCGCCCCGGCGCGCATCGTCCACGCGACTGCCGAACAGGCGCACGACCGCATCGGGGCCGAACACCTCCGACACCGCCGCCTTGATCCCCGCGATTTCCTCCGCGCTCAACCGCATCGCCCTCGGGCTCGCTCCAACATCAACTCTTGAGAAAGGTCAGCCCTGCCGACCCATCGCGTTTTTCGATGTCCGCACATCCCGTGCACCCCGTGCAGACGCAGGCGGCGCAGGTGCGGGACGGTCGCGGGACGCCCGGTGCAAACGCAGCGCACCCGCCGTGCACGCGCGCTGCACCGAAAGCGCACGAAGCGTGCACCCATGCGGCAGGCCCGAAACGCTCACTCCGCCGCCACCGCCGCGGCGCCCAAGCCCAACCGCTCGGCGATCGCGTCCGCCGCCTCGCGTCCGTCCCGGATCGCCCAGACCACCAGGGAGGCGCCGCGCACGATGTCCCCGGCCGCGTAGACGTTCTCCATCGCCGTCTCATGGGTCCGATAATCGGTCTTGATCGTGCCCCAGCGCGTCACCTCGAGCTCAGGCACGTCCCACAGCGCCGGCAGCTCCTCAGGCTCGAAGCCGGCCGCCTTGATCACCAGATCCGCGCCCTCGGTGTAGTCCGAGCCCTCGATTTCTTCCGGCGCCTGGCGCCCCGTCACGTCCGGCGCCCCCAGCCGCATTTTGACGACGCGCACGCCTTCGACCGCCGCGTCGCCGGTGAAACCCTTGGGGGCGGAGAGCCAGACGAACTCCACGCCTTCTTCCTCGGCGTTCATCACCTCGCGCTGAGACCCCGGCATGTTCGCCCGATCCCGCCGATAAAGACATTTGACGGATGTCGCGCCCTGACGGACCGCCGTGCGCACGCAATCCATGGCGGTATCGCCGCCGCCGATCACCACCACGCGCTTGCCCTCAGCGTTCAGCTCGCCGCTATCGAACTCCGGAACGGCATCGCCGAACCCTTTGCGGTTGCTCGCCACCAGGTAGTCGATGGCCTTCACGATGCCCGGCAGCCCCGCGCCCGGCCCGCCGACCTCGCGGCTCTTGTAGACGCCCGTGGCGATCAGGATCGCGTCGTGCTTCACCTGAAGCTCCTGGAAAGACACGTCCTTTCCGATCTCGCAGCTCAGCTTGAATTCGACGCCGCCGTCCTCGAGCTGCTCGTTCCGCCGAACCACGATCTCCTTTTCGAGCTTGAAGCCGGGGATGCCGTAGACCATCAGCCCGCCCGAGCGGTCGTAGCGATCGTAGACCGTCACCTGAAAGCCCATCCGCCGCAGCCGATCCGCCGCCGCCAAACCTCCGGGCCCCGCGCCGATGATCCCCACCGACCGGTCCAGCTCCTGCATCGGCCGCAGCGGCTTGACCCAGCCGTTCTCGAAGGCCGCGTCGGTGATGTACTTTTCGACCGAGCCGATGGTGACGGTGCCGTGGCCCGACTGCTCGATGACGCAGTTGCCCTCGCAAAGCCGGTCCTGCGGGCAGATGCGCCCGCAAATCTCCGGGAAGGTGTTGGTGGCCTGCGACACCTCGTAGGCCTCCTCCAGCCGCCCTTCGGCGGTCAGCTTCAGCCAGTCGGGGATGTTGTTGTGCAGCGGGCAATGGGTCTGGCAATACGGCACCCCGCATTGCGAGCAGCGCCCCGCCTGCTCCGCCGCCTTCTCCTCGGCATAGGCGCGATAGATCTCGCCGAAGTCCTCGCGCCGGGCGTCCACGCCGCGCTTCTCGGGCGTGAGCATCGGAACATCCACGAACTTGAGCATCTTCTGAGCCATCGCGCCCTCCTGTGCGTACAAGTCAAAGGGGCCGCGCCACCCAAGCCGCCGCCCCTCCGATCCTTCCGTCAAGCCCCACCGTCTCTACGGGGTTTCGCAGCGAGAATAAAGACAGAATTACTGACCTAAATAAGCGCCTGGAAAGCTGTCAGGCTCGGCGTCGTCCCAGCCTCGGGCGCCCCACTCGAAAAATAGGTCGCACATGTTTACCAATCGCCTTCTGGCCCCCTCGCCTCCCCTCCGCTAAACCCGGCTGCAGGTGCGCGTTCGCCAGCGCGCCGCCGCGTCCGGGGGGTCTCGCCATGCCGCTTCTGAACCTGGTTCTGATCGCCCTGATCCAGGGCGTTACCGAGTTTCTCCCGATCTCCTCCTCAGGCCATCTCGCCCTCTTCCCCGCCCTCAGCGGAGAGGCCGACCAAGGCGTGCTCATCGACGTCGCCGTGCATGTGGGAACCCTCGTCGCCGTCATCGCCTACTTCCGCGCCGAAACCGCCGAGGCGATCCGCGGCGGCCTGCACATCCTCTCAGGCCGCCTCTCCACCCCCGAGGCGCGGCTCGCGATGCTGCTGATCTACGCCACGATCCCCGTCGTCCTCTGCGGCGCCGGTCTGGCCTTCGCGGGGCTGACCGACCTTCTGAGGAACGTGGAGGTGATCGCCTGGGCCACCCTCGCCTTCGGCGTGGTCCTTTGGCTCGCGGACCGTTGGGGAGGCCTCGAAAAGCCAAGCGAAGCATGGGGTTGGCGGGACGCCGGGCTCATGGGCCTCGCCCAGGCGGTCGCGCTGATCCCCGGCACGTCCCGCTCCGGCATCACCATCGCCGCGGCCCGCGCGCTCGGCTACCAGCGCGTCGACGCGGCGCGGCTGGCCATGCTGATGTCGATCCCCACCATCCTCGCCGCCGGCGCCTTGGCCGGGCTCGACCTCGCCGCCGGCGGCGACGCGGCCCTGGGCCTAGACGCCGCCATCGCCGCCGTCCTCTCCTGCCTCGCCGCGCTCGCCGCGCTGGCGGTGATGATGCGCATGCTGGAGACCTGGACGCTCACGCCCTTCGTCCTCTACCGCCTGGCGCTGGGCGGAGCGCTCCTGATCTACCTCTACGTCTGAGCCCCCAAGGGGGCGCTCGCAAGTCGGCGCTTGCTCGCGGCGCCTGCGGCGCGGGCCTGTCGCGCGGGACGGCCGGCCGAGCGGCGAGGCGATCAGCCGCGCAGCTTCTTGGCGCTCTCGGTGATGCGCGCGTACTGACCGCCGGGGCGGTGGGCCCAGAGGTAGGTCTCCAGCACCGCCTCCATCGCCTTCGGCTCGATGCCGAGATCGGCGAAGGTCTTCACGCCCTCCCCGACCACGTTGTCCCGGCCCAGCAGCTTGATCTGATCCTCGGTCAGCAGGTCGTTGCGCCACAGGCCCGCGCTCAGCCGCTCCAACGTCGTGAGGGCCTTGGCCTGCACGTTCGCCACCTTCAGCGGCAGATCGGCGATCAGGCGGCGGCGGCGGATGGTCTCCAGCATCAGCTCCATCAGCTCGCGGAAGGTCGCGACGCGGGGGCCGCCGAGCTCGTAGACGCCTCCAGGCGCCTCGCCTGCGGCGCAGAGGGCCGCGGCCTCCGCCACGTCCTCCACATGCACCGGCTGGAAGCGGGTGCCGGCCCCGACCACGGGCAGAACCGGCGTGAACCGCGACATGGCGGCGAAGCGGTTGAAGAACTGATCCTCGGTTCCGAAGACGATGGAGGGGCGCAGGATCGCCGCGTCGGGAAACCGCGCCAGCACCGCGGCCTCGCCCCCGGCCTTGGACTGGGCGTAAAGACTGTCGCTGGCCCCATCCGCTCCGATGGCGCTGATCTGCACGAAGCGCTCGGCCCCTGCGGCCTTGGCCGCCATCGCCGCCCGCTCGGCGCCTTTGGCCTGGACGCTGTCGAACTTCTGAGGCCCGGCCTCCGCCAGGATGCCGACGCAGTTGATCACGGCGGTCGCGCCCTCGCAGGCCTTGGCGGTGCTCGGCCCGTCGCGCAGGTTGGCCTGCACCGGCTCCACCTGGCCCACATCGCCGTAGGGGCGCACGAAGTTGGCCTCGTTGGGCCGCCGCACCGCCACGCGGACCCGCCAGCCCCGCCGCGCCATGCGCTGGGTCACGTAGCGGCCGACGAAGCCGGAGCCGCCGAATATGGCGGCGAGGGGCGCGGGCTGGGTCATGGGCGAGGTCTCCTTGCGGCTGCGGCCCGTCTACACCGTCGCCGAATCGACCCGCAAGGCGACATGATCGACGCCGGGCTCCGCGGCCGCCCCTGCGCAGCGCGCCGTTCGAGGAGAGGACATGGCCTTCGCACTGGCCCTGGGCGACGGGGCGGCGGACGCGCTTCGCGCGAGCGGTCACGGCGCCGTCCGGGCGTTCCGGGACGAGCTCTCCGTCGGGCCCTTGAGCGATACGCGCGACCTCGACGCGTTCGCGAAGAGGCGCGCGGAGCATTGGCGCGAGGTGCTGGCCGGCGCGCCCTGGAGGGGCGGGCGCGACCCCGCGCCGCCGGCGGACCCGCTCGCGGCCCTGCGCGCCGATCTGCGCTTGCTGGAGGACGCGGCCGCCTCCGGCGAGCCCGTCGAGATCTGGGCGGGCGAAAGCCTGCAGGACCTGATGTTTCTGGCCTGCTTCGCCGCCATCGCCGGCCCCGCCGCCCAGCTCGGGTTGCGTGGGGCGGGGGGGGTCGCGGCCCCGCTCTCCAGCGGCCTCGCCGCCCTGCCGCCGCTGTGCTTGCGCGGGCCGGCGCCGGCCGTGCG
>JBCCPD010000072.1:0-12123 GCA_039025075.1 Pseudomonadota bacterium
CGCCGCATCCCGCGCCCGAGGCCCAAGCCTCGCCCGAAGCAGAGTCCGCGCTTGAACACGCGGCGCGCCGCTGGACATCCGCGCCTAAGAGGCCACCCTGCGCTCCGTCTCGACCGAAGCGCAGGAGGACGCCCATGTCAGACGACCGCCCCGCCAAGCCGTCCATGCCCCCCATGTTCCACGAGGGCATGCGCGCCCTGCAGGACAAGTTCGGCACGCGCCGCATCGCCGACCGGCTGGCCGAGGTGCGGCGCAAGGACGTCATCGACGACTACGCCCGCAGCCTGATCGAGCCGGCGCGGTTCTTTCTGCTGGCGACGGCGGATGCGGACGGGTGGCCGGACTGTTCGTGGAAAGGCGGCGATCCGGGCTTCGTCAAAGTGCTGGACGAGCGGCGGCTGGCATTTCCGTCGATCAATGGGAACGGGCATTACCGGAGCCTCGGCAACATCCTGGCGAACCCGAAGGTCGGCATGCTGTTCGTGGACCTCGAAGAGCGGCGGCGGGTGCGCGTCAACGGCGCGGCGGAGCTGACCGAGGATCCGGAGACGCTGTCGATGTGGCATGCGGCGGAGGCCGCGGTGATCGTGACCGTGGCGCACGTGTTTCCCAACTGCCCCCGCTACATCCCGACCTATCGGATGGTCGAGGAGAGCCCCTACGTGCCCCGGCCGAACTACGCGCCGCCGACCCCTTCCTGGAAGCTGATGGACGAGCTCAACGACGCTCTGCCGGATCACGATCCGGCGCGGCGCAGCTAGGGCGCTTTCGCCCCGGGCGGCGACGCGAGGTCCGAGCCGGGCGCTCCCGCCCGTCGGCGCCGCCCTTCGGGCGCCCCTTCCCGTTGGGCCAGGCGCCTCTTCGCCCTTCGGGCGACATCGGCGGGACGCTGCGCTGGCGGGGCGGCGGCATCGGGGCCCGTGACCGAGGCCGAGGGGGCGCTATGGTGGCGGGGATGGACGCTTCCGCCGATCCTCTCCCGCTCTCGCCTCGCTTTCTCGACTGGTTCGAGCGGCAGGGCTGGGCGCCGCATCCGCATCAGTTGGAGCTGCTGAGGCGGTCGAAGCTGGGCGGCGCGGATCTGCTGATCGCGCCGACGGGGGGCGGGAAGACCTTGGCCGGGTTCCTGCCGACGCTGACGGCGTTGGAGGAGGATCCGGCGGAGGGGCTGCACACGCTCTACGTCTCTCCGCTCAAGGCGCTGGCGGCGGATATACGGCGGAACCTGAAACGGCCGATCGAGGAGATGGGACTGTCGATCCGGGTGGAGGACCGCACCGGCGACACGCCGCAGTCGCAGCGCAGGCGGCAGAGGGCGGACCCGCCGCATATCCTGCTGACGACGCCTGAGAGCCTGGCGCTGCTGCTGAGCTATGAGGACAGCCCGCGAATCTTCGGCTCGCTGAGGCGGGTGATCGTCGACGAGGCCCATGCGCTGGCGGAGAACAAGCGCGGCGATCAGCTGATGCTGGGGCTGTCGCGGCTGCGGACGCTGGCCCCGGAGATGACGGTGGTGGGGCTCTCGGCGACCGTCGACGACCCGCCGGGTCTGGCGCGGTGGCTGCGGCCGGACGGCTGCCGGCTGCTGGAGGCCGATCCGGGGCCGGCGCCGGACCTCGCGATGATGGAGGTTGAGGAGGCGCCGCCCTGGGCCGGCCAAGGCGGCCGCTATGCCGCCGCGGCGGTGATGGCGGAGGTGAGGCGGGCGCGCACGACGCTGGTCTTCATCAACACCCGGGCGCAGGCGGAGCTGTTCTTCCAGGCGCTTTGGGCGGTGAACGAGGAGTCGCTGCCCATCGCCATCCACCATGGCTCGTTGGACCGGGACGCGCGGCAGCGGGTCGAGGCGGCGATGGCGGAGGGGGCCTTGCGGGCGGTGGTGTGCACCGGCTCGCTGGATCTGGGGATCGACTGGGGGGACGTGGACCTGGTGATCCAGGTGGGCGCTCCGAAGAACGTGAAGCGGCTGGTGCAGCGGATCGGGCGGGCGAACCACCGCTACAATGCGCCGAGCCGGGCGCTGATCGTGCCGGCCAACCGGTTCGAGGTGCTGGAGTGCCGGGCGGCGCTGGACGCGGTGCTGGAGCATGACCTGGATGGAGGCGGGCCGCAGATCGCGCCGTTGGACGTGCTGTGCCAGCACGTTCTTTGCCTCGCCTGCGCGGGGCCGTTCGAGGCCGACGCGCTGTTCGAGGAGGTGCGGCTCGCGGGGCCGTTCGCGGAGCTGGATCGGGAGACGTTCGACCGCTGCCTGGAGTTCTGCGCCACCGGCGGCTACGCCCTGCGGGCCTATGACAAGTGGCAGCGGCTGGCCGAAGGGCCCGAGGGCGTCTTCCGGCTGCGCGATGCTCGGGCGGCGCGAAGCATTCGGATGAACCTCGGCACCATCGTCGCGGCGGAGACGCTGGGCGTGAAGCTGGCCGGCAAGCGCGGCGGCGGGCCCAAGCTGGGCGAGGTGGAGGAGGATTTCGCGGCCTCTTTGTCGCCGGGCGACACGTTTCTGATCGGCGGCGAGGTGGTGAAGTACGAGGGGCTGCGGGAGATGACCTTGGAGGTGTCCCGCCGCGCGGATCGGGAGCCGAAGATCGCGGTCTTCGGGGGGTATCGGCTGGCGACCTCGACGGTGCTGAGCCGGCGGGTGCTGGAGATGCTGGAGGCGCCGGCCTCGTGGGAGCGGCTTCCGGAGCATGTGCGCGACTGGCTGGGGCTGCAGGAGCGGCGCTCGGCGCTGCCGGGGCGCGACGGGCTGCTGGTGGAGACGTTTCCGCGGGGGGATCGGTGGAACCTGTGCGCCTACGGCTTCGCCGGGCGGAACGCGCATCAGACGCTGGGTCTGCTGGTCACCAAGCGCATGGAGGAGCAGGGGCTGGAGCCGATCGGCTTCGTGGCGAACGACTATGCGCTGCTGGTCTGGGGGCTGCGGGAGGTGCGAGACCCCGGCGCGCTGCTCGATCCGGAGGGGCTGAGGGATGGGCTGGAGACCTGGCTGGGGGAGAACGCGGTGATGAAGCGCACCTTTCGGGCGGCGGCGGTGATCGCGGGGCTGATCGAGCGGAACATGCCGGGGCAGCGCAAGACCGGGCGGCAGGCGACGTTCAGCTCCGACATCCTCTACGACACGTTGCGCAAGTATGATCCGGGGCATCTGATGCTGGAGATCACGCGGCGCGAGGCGATGCGGGGCCTGGTGGATTTCGACCGGATCGAGGAGATGTGCGCCCGGGCCGAAGGCGCGCTGCGGCATGTGCGGGCGGAGTACGTGACGCCTTTGGCGGCGCCTTTGCTGCTGGAGGTCGGCCGGGTGCCGATCAAGGGCGCGGGGGAGGAGCGGATGGTGGCCGAGGAGGCCGAGGCGCTGATGGCCGAGGTGGGCCTCGTCGGCGCGTGAGCGGAGGACGGGCCATGGCGGGCGAGGCGACGGTGCGCACCGCGGCGGCGGCGGACCTGCCGGAGATGGACGCGATGATGGGCCGGGCGATTCCGGGGCTCCTGAAGGGTTTCCTGACGCCCGAGCAGGTGGCGGCGAGCGCGGAGATCATTGGGCTCGACGGGCAGCTGGTGGAGGACGGGACCTATCTGGTCGCCGAGATCGACGGGCGGATGGCCGGCTGCGGCGGCTGGAGCCGGCGGGCGACGACCCATGGCGGCGACCATACGGCGGGACGGGATGCGCGGCGGCTCGACCCGGCGACGGAGGCGGCGCGGGTGCGGGCGATGTACACCGATCCCTGGGCCGCGCGGCGGGGCGTGGGCCGCGCGATCCTGGCGGAGGCGGCGCGGCGGGCGGCCGCCGAGGGGTTCGTGCGGGGGATGTTGGTGGCGACCCTGGCGGGGGAGCCGCTCTACCTCGCCTGCGGCTGGCGGGAGGTGGAGCGGTGGACGGCGGAGACCTCGGGCGGCGTCGGCGTGCCGGTGCTGACCATGGAGAAGGCGTTGGGGTGAGGGTTCGGGCCCCCTCGGCCAAGCGCCATGCGACGGGCGACGGCGCGGAGCGCGTGCCGCGGGGCGCTGCGCGCCGCGCGGGGGCGGGGCCGCTCGTGCAAACGAGGGAACGGCTCATGGGGCGGCGCGGTTTCGCCGTCGGGATGTCAGCAAGGCGCAGGCGGCGCCGAGCAGCAGGACCGCGCTCGCCGGCAGCGGAACGGGCGTCGGCGGGTCGCCTCGGGCGAGCTCGTAGGCGAACGTCCCGGCGGCGTACTTGTTGGGCGGCATCGTGGAGTCCGGGATCGCGCCGATGCTGTCGCCGGGAACGCCTCCGAAGCGCGACGCGGTGAAGAGAAGCGCGCCGTCGCCGTCGTTCAGGGTCCAGGGAAAGTCCCCGGGAAAGTCGCCGAACCCGTCGGCGTTGCCGTTCGGATCGTCTTCGTCGAAGCCGTAGGCGACCACGCTGTACTGACCGAGGTCGAGCGGCAGCGGATCGATGACGCGGAACCGGTGGCCGCCTCTCAGGAGGCCGCCCCCGGCGATGTCGAGCGCCGCCAGCCGCGCGAGCGCCGTGCTTCCGGATCGGCGCCACAGCTCGACCGTCACGGGTCCGCCGATGCCGTCGCCGCGGCTGTCGAAGGCGCCGAGCTCGAGGACCGTGATCGGGGCCAGCACCTCGAAATCCATGGCGAGCACGCCCTCGAAGGCCTGATTGCCCTCCGTGCCGAAGGGCGCGTCGAAGGCGATGGTGAGCGCCGCCGCCGGCTGGGCGAGCAGCGCGAGCAGCGCGACCGGCGCCCAGCGCCGGGTCGGGGAAGTCCGTCTCATCGGAAGCTCCTGGGTCGGGATGGGGCGTTCAGTCGGACGCGCGGGCGCGCAGGCGGTTGTTGCGGGGGTTGTGCTCCAGGTCGACGAGGCCGAGCAGCTCCATCACCGGCGGCACGTAGTTGGCGAAGCGGCCGCGGTAGCGCTTGCGCAGTCCGTAGTAGCCGCCGACGGGGTTGTCCTCGGCGCGCGCCCAGGCCTCCAGCGTGCCCTCCTTGACGGGCTTGCCCTCGTCGGCGTTGCCGAGCGGCATCCAGTCGCCATGCGCCGCGAGCATCGCGTGGGCGTCTTCGAGACAGCGCAGGCGATAGGAAAGCCGGGTCGAGCCGACCTGCACCACGAGCGCGGGAGGATCGAGGGTCTCGTCGCGCCAGGCCCGGTATTCCGAGGTCTGGGGCGGGGTCTTGAGCACCCACGGATCCTCGGCGGTTCCGTCGCCGTAGGTGATCATGAAATCGGGCGGGTCGAGCGGTGTCTTGGCCATGGCGTCGGCTCCTTCGGTTGCGCCGACTCGGATATCTACGCATGGTAATATGACGTCTTCTGTCATGTTCGGAGAGCCCGTGCGCGCCGCCCGCCTGCTTCGCATCCTGCTGCTGCTTCAGAACCGAGGGCGCCAGACCAGCGTGCAGCTCGCCGAGGATCTGGAGGTCGCGCCCCGCACGATCCTGCGGGACGTGGACGCGATGACCGAGGCGGGACTTCCCATCGTGGTGCATCGCGGTCAGGGCGGGGGGATCGAGCTCGGCTTCAACTACCGCACGCGGCTGACCGGGCTCGCCGCCGACGAGGCGGAGGCGCTGGCCTACGTCCTGGCGCGGCCGCTGCCGGAGCTCGGCGCGCTGGGGATGGCGGAGGCGGCCTCGCGGGCCCGCGTGAAGCTGTTCGAGTCGATGCCCGATCGCGTGCGGGCGCGGATGACCGAGTCGGCCGCGCGGTTCAGGGCCGCGCCGCCGGAGACGGTGCGGCCGGACCCCCGGGTCGCGGCCCTGGCGGAGGCGGTTCGGGGACGACGCGTGGTCCGCCTGCGCAGCCGTTCGCGGACGCCCCGGACGGTGCACCCCGTCGCCCTGATGTTAGAGGGAGCGGGGTGGGGTCTGGTCGACGGGCTGGACCCTGAGGTCCCGATCCCGGCCGAGGCATGGAAAGACATCAACGTGTCGTCGCGCACGTTCCCGGCGGACCCTGGCGCGCAGCCTGCGCAGGGCGGGCGGCCCGGCTGATCGCTCGCGGCGCCGGGCCTCCGCTCGGCCGAGGCCGCCGGCGCGGCGGAGACGCGGCGGCGGAAGCTTCGGGGCGGGCGATCAGGCGGGCTGGAGGTAGTGGGAGTGGACCCAGCCGGCGGCGTCCTCCTCTCCGTCGACGATCCTGGCGACGAGCCACCAGGTTCCGGGCTGCTCGATGGGCACGACCTGCTCGCCTCGGGCCAGCTTGCCGACGACCTCGTTCCCGATCCCCGCGCCGGCGCGCATGTTGAGGGCGGAGGCGGCGACGGTCCAGCGGGGGTCCTCGTCGGGTCCCTCGGCCGGCTCGTCGGAGGCCTGGCCGAAGACGGCGGCGCGGAAGGCGGCCATGTCCCAGGCCGGGCCGGGGTCGGATTTGCGGCCGGGGGAGATGTCGTCATGGCCGATGATCTCGGCCGGGCCGAGACCGTATTCCTCGCAGATGGCGCGGGAGGCGGCGATGCAGGCCTCGACCTGCGGCTCGGGGTAGATCTCCCACCCGCGGATCACGCCGGGCTCGTGCTTGTGGGCGGCGGCGATGGCGAGCTCGTCGGCGACGGGACGGCCGACCCAGGTCTTCCAGGCGGAGGGGCCGCCCCCGAGCTTGCCCCAGTTGGCGAGCTCGATCCCGACGGAATGGGCGTTGAGCCCATCGAAGCCTTTCCAGCTGGAGCGCCCGGCGTGCCAGAGCTTTTCGTCGAACTTGCCCATCTGGGTGACGGCGCCGTCGCGACCGATCACCAGGTGGGCGGAGGCGCGGGCAGCGGCGTTGGCCATGTGGTTGAGGGAGCCCGAAGCGGAGCCGCCGGCGGTGTAGTGGATCACCAGGAACTTGGGCTTGCCGCCCGTCAGACCGCCGCTTTTGTTGGGCGTGTCGCGCAGCGGCACGGCCGTGGCGCCGTCGTAGAGGCGATCGTTGCGGATTTTCATGCGGTGGACCCTCCCTGGTCGTTTACGCGGGACGGGGGCAGGTTAGCACGACGCCGCGTCAGCGCAGCGTGATCGAAAGGCGATGCGGCGGGGCGGCCGCAGGCGCTTGGCAGAGGGTGGAACATTTCGCTAACATCCGAGTCATGCAAGACGCCTCGCCCCCTTCGCCGCACCATCGCTTCGACTTCGCCGGGACCAAGCTGGAGGCGCGGACCTCCGGCGCGCTGTGGTGGCCGGAGCGGCGCTGGCTCGTGGTCTCCGACCTGCATCTGGGCAAGTCGGAGCGGATGGCGCGGCGGGGCGGGGCGTTGCTGCCGCCCTATGAGACGGCGGAGACCTTGGCGCGGCTGGCGGCGGAGGCGGCGGCGACGGAGCCGGCCTGCGTGCTGTGCCTGGGCGACAGCTTCGACGATCTGGACGCCCAGGCGGGGCTGGGCGAAGCGGAGGGCGCGCGGCTGGCGGCCATGGCCGCGGGGCGGCGCTGGATCTGGATCGCGGGGAACCACGATCCGGGGCCGCTGGCGCTGGCTGGGGAGCATCGGGCGGAGCTGCGCGAAGGGCCTTTGGTGTTTCGGCACGAGGCGGCGGCGGAGCCGGGCGGGGGCGAGGTGTCGGGGCACTATCACCCCAAGGCGCGGCTGGTGGCCTCGGGGCGGCGGGTGAGCCGGGCGTGCTTCGTGGTCTCCGGGCCGCGGCTGATCCTGCCGGCCTTCGGCTGCTACACCGGCGGACTCGACGTGCGCGCGCCGGCCTTGGCGCGGATCGCGCCGAGCGGCACGGCGCTGCTGACCGGGCGGCGGGTGATCGCGGCGCCGTTGGAGGCGTTGGAGAGCCGGCGGGGCGCGGCGCGCGGAGGCGGCGGGCGATGATCGCCCCGGTCTACGCGCCCCAGGATCCCGACTGGGAGGCGCGCTGCCGCGAGGCTTTTCACGCCCAAGGGATGATGAAGACCCTGGCGGCGGAGATCGTGGCGCTGGAGCCCGGGCGCGTGGCCCTGCGCGCGCCGATCCGGCCGGAGGTGAGCCAGCATCACGGCTTCGCCCACGCCGCGCTCGCTTTCGCGCTGGGCGACAACGCGCAGGGGTTTTCGGCGCAGACGCTGCTGCCGCCGGGGCCGCTGATCCTGACGGTGGAGATGAAGATCAGCCTGGTGGCGCCCGCCGTCGGCGAATGGCTGATCGCCGAGGCGCGGGTGGAGCGGCCGGGGCGGACGATCACCGCGACGGCGGCGGACGTCTACGTGGCGGATTCGGCCGTCGGCCGGGGGGAGCGCAAACGCGTGGCGCTGATGCTTGGCACGATGATCGCGGTGGACGGCTGAGGCGCAGTTTTCGCCTGTTCGGATTTTTTTCGGAACCTCCTGCGCGGTCGGCCGTTGAGAGGGCAAGCGGGACGCGAGTGACGGTCATGAGGCCGCAAACGTTTGGCCCCGTTGGCAAGACAGCAAGGAGAAAGCCATGAAACGCTCCCTGATGGCCGCCCTGATCGTCGTTCCCGGCATGGCCTTCGCCGGTTCGACCACGATGACCGACGTCTCCGACAGCGTCACCGACGCCAAGGACTACGACGGCGCCGACATCCGCCCGACCGCCGAGCTCGGCGAGATCGACGCCGACGCCCCCGCCGTGACCTTCGGCGAGCCGCGCGAAGCCGACGAAGCTTCCGCCTCGGTGCGCGACACGCAGCCGGCGGGCGGCGAGATCGACGTGACGATCGGCGAGCCGCAGGAGGCCGACGAAGCGTCCGCCAAGGTGCGCGACACGCAGCCGCTGGACGGCGAGACCGACGTGACGATCGGCGAGCCGCAGGAGGCCGACGAAGCCTCGGCCAAGGTTCGCGACGACAGCTGACGCGGCGCGCCTTCGCGCAACCCTCGCAGGACGCCCCCGGCCCTTCCCCGCCGGGGGCGTTTTTCGTTCGGGCGCCGGCCGCTCAGACCGTGAGGCCCTCGGGCGGGGGCAGGCCATGGATGCGGCTGGCGGCGACGACGGTGTTGGCCAGCAGGCAGGCGATGGTCATGGGGCCGACGCCGCCGGGCACCGGGGTGAGGGCGCCGGCCACCTGGGAGGCGCTGTCAAAGTCGACGTCGCCGACGAGGCGGGTTTTCCCCTCGCCCTTGTCGGGGGCCGGCACGCGGTTGATGCCGACGTCGATTACCGTGGCGCCGGGCTTGATCCAATCGCCGGGGATCATCTTGGGCCGGCCCACGGCGGCGATGAGGATGTCGGCGCGGCGGCAGACCTCCGCCAAGTCCTTGGTGCGCGAATGGGCGACGGTCACCGTGCAGCTGTCGTTGAGCAGCAGCGCGGCCATGGGCTTGCCCACGAGGACGGAGCGTCCGACCACCACCGCGTCCAAGCCCGAGAGCGCGCCGTGCAGGTCCCGCAGCATCAAAAGGCAGCCGAGCGGCGTGCAGGGAACCATCCCCGGCAGGCCAGAGACCAGCCGCCCGGCATTGGAGACGTGGAGCCCGTCCACGTCCTTTTCCGGCGCGATCGTCTCCAGCACCTTTTGGGCGTCGATGTGATCCGGCAACGGCAGCTGCACCAGAATGCCGTGCACGGTCGGATCTTCGTTGAGGAGGTGGACGAGGGTGACGAGCTCGGCCTCCGAAGTGGTTTCGGGCAGGCGATGCTCGAAGCTCTCCATCCCCGCCTCGCGGGTGCGGCGGCCCTTGTTGCGGACATAGACTTGAGAGGCGGGGTCCTCGCCGACCAGGACCACGGCGAGGCCGGGGGCGACGCCCGCCTGGCGGAGCTTGGCCACATGGGCGGCGGCGCGCAGCTGGATGCGGTCGGAGAAGGCTTTGCCGTCGAGGATCGCGGCGCTGGCCGTCATTTGAAGTAGACCCGGTGGGCCCAGGTCTCTCCGTCGCTGATCGAGAGGCTTTCGAAGTCGAGCAGCTGCAGCATGTCGTAGAAGGTGGCCGTCGTCTCCAGGTTCTGGTCGCGGAAGAAGGGCGTGGCGCGCAGGTTGTAGGTGAGCTGGGCCATGACCGCGCGGGCGCGGAACAGGGTTTTGAAGAGCTGGTCGTCGAGGCCGACCATGATCAGCCGGCGGGAGGTTCCGCCCTTGGCGAAGAGGGCGAAGGCGGGGGCGTCGGGGGCCTGCGTCTGGGCGGCGTTGATGAGGGTGACGAAGGCCTCGCGCGCGTCTTTGGTGGCGACCGGGCCGACCATGATGTTGCGGGTGAATTCTTCTTCGGAGGTGACGGGAGGGTAGTAGTAGCCCTCCTGCTTGTCGGCGGCGGCGGGGGCGGCGGTCACGAGGGCGAGGGCGGCGAGGGCGGGGCGCAGCGCGCGGAGCATGGGGGTCATGCTCAGAACAATCCGTCGATCCGCCCTGCTTCGTCCAGCCCGATCGCCTCTGCGGCTGGCGTGCGGGGGAGGCCCGGCATGGTCATGATCTCTCCGCAGATCGCCACGACGAAGCCGGCGCCGGCGGAGAGGCGGACTTCGCGGACGGGGATCGAGTGGCCGGTGGGGGCGCCGCGGAGGTTGGGGTCGGTGCTGAAAGAATACTGGGTCTTGGCCATGCAGACGGGGAGATGGCCGAAGCCGGCGTCCTCCCACGCCTTGAGCTGGTCCTTGATCTTCTTGTCGGCGACGACCGCGTCGGCGCGGTAGATTTCCTTGGCGACGGTTTCGATTTTTTGGAGGAGGGGCGTGTCGTCGGCGTAGAGGGGTTTGAAGGCGGCGGCGCCGGCCTCGATGATCTCGACGACCTTGGAGGCGAGGGTTTTCGTGCCCTCGGAGCCTTCGGCCCAGTGCTTGCAGAGGATGGCTTCGGCGCCCTTTGAGGCGACGAAGGTTTGGACGGCGGCGACCTCGGCGTCGGTGTCGCCCGCGAAATGGTTTATGGCGACGACGGCGGGGACGCCGAACTTGGCGAGGTTTTCGAGGTGGCGGCCGAGGTTGGCGCAGCCTTCTTCGACGGCGGCGACGTTCTCGACCCCGAGGTCGGCGCGGGCGACGCCGCCGTTCATCTTGAGGGCTCGGAGGGTGGCGACGAGGACGACGGCCTCGGGCGCGAGGCCGGCCTTGCAGCACTTGATGTCGAAGAACTTTTCCGCGCCCAGATCGGCGCCGAAGCCGGCCTCGGTGACGACGTAGTCGGCGAGCTTCAGCGCGGTCTTGGTGGCGATGACCGTGTTGCAGCCATGGGCGATGTTGGCGAAGGGGCCGCCGTGGATGAAGGCGGGGTTGTTTTCGAGCGTCTGCACCAGATTGGGCTGGAGGGCCTGCTGGAGCAGGACGGTCATGGCGCCGTCGGCCTTGATGTCTCGCGCGGTGATCGGGGCGCGGTCGCGGGTGTAGGCGACGATGATGTCCCCGAGGCGTTTCTGGAGGTCCTCGGGGTCGGCGGCGAGGCAAAGGATGGCCATCACTTCCGAGGCCACCGTGATGTCGAAGCCGGCTTCAGCTGGAAAACCGTTGGCGACGCCGCCGAGGCTGGTGGTGATCTGGCGCAGGGCGCGGTCGTTCATGTCGAGCACTCGGCGCCAGGCGATGCGGCGCTGGTCGATGCCCAGCGCGTTGCCCCAGTAGATGTGGTTGTCGATGAGAGCGCTGAGGAGGTTGTGGGCGCTGGTGATCGCGTGGAAATCGCCGGTGAAATGGAGGTTGATGTCCTCCATCGGCACGACCTGGGCCATGCCGCCGCCGGCGGCCCCGCCTTTCATGCCGAAGCAAGGGCCGAGGGACGGCTCGCGCAGGCAGATGGCGGTTTTTCGGCCGATGGCGTTGAGGCCGTCTCCGAGGCCCACGGTGGTTGTGGTCTTGCCCTCGCCGGCCGGAGTCGGGTTGACGGCGGTGACGAGGATGAGGCGGCCATCGGGGCGGTCCTTGAGGGAGGCGATGAAGCCGGCGTCGACCTTGGCCTTGTCGTGGCCGAAGGGGAGCAGCGCCTCGGTGGGGATGTCGAGGCGGGCTCCGATCTCTTGGATCGGTTTTTTACGCGCCTCGCGGGCGATCTCGATGTCGGATTTGAATTCCATGTCCCGCCGTCCCTCTGCTTGGGGTGTCTTGCTGCGGTTTTAGGCCGCGGCGCGGCGCGGCGGGATCGGGATTGCGACGCGGGACGCGCCGTGTGCGACCGCATGCAGAGGCGGGTTGGAGCGCATGGGCGGGGCGGCGGCGCAACGAAAACGCGCCCCGCGGAAGGTCCGCGGGGCGCGCTGCCGGGTCGCTTGTCGGTTTGGGTCGACCGTCAGGACGAGCGC
>JBCCPD010000073.1:0-12077 GCA_039025075.1 Pseudomonadota bacterium
GATGTACCCCAGCGCCAGATCCCGCCTCACCGCCTCCGCCGCCCGCTCCCCCTGCGGCCCGTAGCCGGCGCCCCCCGGAAACGCCATCACCACCGTGCGCCCATGGGGCACGAACTGCCGCCCCTTGCCGTGCATCGGCTCTCCGTCGTCGCGCCCGATCTCCGTCGCCGCGCCCGCGAGCCCTCCGCGCCGCCCCCGCGCCGGATGCCGCACCCGGTCGAACATCGATGAAATATCAAACTCATGCCCCTCCTGGGCGGCCACTTCCATGTGCTGCCCCAGCCCCCGCGGGTCCGCTCCGCGCCGCCGCTGTCCGGCCGCAGCTCCTTGCGCTTGATCAGGATCGGCCCGACCTGCTCCGTCGCCTCCACCGGCATGGTCATCACGCCCGACGGGAACGCCGTCGCGTTCAACCCGTCCAGCCCCGGCCGAGCCCCCACGCCCCCGGAGTTGAACGTCAGCACCTCCGCCCGACGCGCCCCCCCCCCGGCGCCGGCGCATCCATCCGCGGCCGCACACTGACCACGAAGTTGCACAGGCTCACCGCGCCCTCCGCCGGAACCAGCCCCGGCAGCAGCTTGTCCAGCGCTTCATTCAGCGTATCCGGGATCAAGTGCCCGATCACGTGCCGCAGAGCCACCGGAGCCAGAGGCGGCGCATTGAGGATAGAGCCCTCCGGCGCCGACGTCTCGAACGGCGCCAAGCTCCCGGCATTGTTCGGGATCTCCGGCGCCAGCGCGCATTTCAGCGCTTAGCAGGCATAGGCCCTTGTGGACTGCCCCCACCGAGTGGTTCGCTTGAATTGTTGGTGCAAGAGGGGCGGGACCTGACCCGGTTTCTGGTCCGACCGTCATGCGACCTTTCGGGCTGGTTTCAGTTGGTCGGCGAACTCGGCCGGGGTCAAGCCGCCGAGGGCCGAATGGGGTCGGTTCCGGTCGTAGTCGATCCTCCAAGCTTCGATGCGGGCGCGCGCGTCGCCCATGGACAGGAACCAGGAGGCGTTCAGATGGCGTAGTCGGGGCTCGCACCCGGCGGTGCCGGCAGTCTCCGTACCGGCATGGTGTTGCTGGCAAGGAGGCGAAGATGCGCAAGCTGCACGCTGGACTGGATGTCTCGCTCGAGATGACGAGCGTCTGCGTCGTCGATGAGAACGGGGCGACGGTTCTGGAGACCAAGGCCCTCTCGGACCCGGCGGCCATCGCCGAGGCGCTGCAGGGCGTCGACGGCGCGTTCGAACGCGTCGGCCTGGAGGCGGGCCCTCCGTCTTCATGGCTGGTCTCGGGATCGACGGCCGCCGGCTTGCCTGCGATCTGCATCGAAGCGCGCCATGCCAAGGCGGCGATGGTGGCGATGACGCGCAACAAGAACGACCGCGACGACGCCGGATCCCTCGCCCGCCTGATCCGCTCGGGCGGGTTCAAGGCGGTCCACGTGAAGTCCGTGGAGAGCCAGGAGCTGCGCACGCTGCTGGTGGCGCGCGAGGTCTTCGTCAACAAGCTGCGCGACCATGAGAACGATATCCGCGGCTTGCTGCGCCCCTTCGGCCTCAAGGTCGGCCGCGTCGCGACCCGAAAGTTCGAAGGCCGCATCCGAGAGCTGACCACGGACGCCCCTCGGCTCAGGCTCTGCATGGAGGCGCTGCTCGCCGGGCGCGCGGAGATGATCCGCCAGCTTGCCGAACTGCATCGGGAGCTTCTGCGCGCGACGGCGAACGACGAGCTGTGCCGGCGGTTCATGACCCTTCCCGGCGTCGGTCCCGTCACCGCGCTCGCCTTCGAATCCACCCTCGACGATCCCGCACGGGTCCGACGATCCAGCGACGTCGGCGCCCATCTCGGCCTCACGCCGAGGCAGTCCCAGTCCGGCGAGACCGACGTCCGCGGCCGCATCAGCAGATCGGGGGACGCCTTCACGCGGACGGCGTTGTTCACGGCGGCCCATGTGATGCCGACGCGATCCCGTCAGTGGACGGCGATCCGGGCCTGGGGGCTGCGCCTCGCCAAGCGCAGCAGCCTGAAGACGGCGAAGATCGCGGTGGCGAGGAAGCTGGCCGTCGCGAGGCGCCGCATGTGGCGCGACGACGTTCCCTTCAGCTGGGGGGCCGCTGCATGACCTGATCTCGGAGCGGCGTCGGCGAGTCCGACGAGCGCCGCTTCGGCAAGAGGTCCCATCGGGGACGGGGATGAGGCGAAGGCCGCACGAATGCCTGGCGCCGCTTCCGCGCGCGATCACGCAAGCCCGCCGTTCAGCATGGTCCGCCTCACCTTCGACCGCCAACATGCGGCGCGCCATCGAGCCGACCGCGGACAGAAGCATGACCCCATGACGGGCCTGGAGCCGATAGGCGCTTGACGACAACGCCCCGACTACAGAAGGCATTCCTGGCGCAGGCGGCTCTTGAAGGCCTCGATGTACGCGTTGTCGCTCGGCTTTCCGGGCCGGGAGAAGTACAGCTCGACCTTGTTGAGATAGGCCCGCAGATCCAGCAGCCGGCTCGCGAACTCCGGGCCGTCGTCGACTCGGATGCTCCTCGGCTTGCCTCGGAGCCGGCACAGACGGTCGAGCTCGTCGACGACCTGGTAGGCGCGATAGTTCGTTCTCGGGGCTGTCGAGAGCGCCTCTCGCGTGAAGCAGTCCACGATGGTCAGGATCCGGAACGGCCGCTCGTCGAAGAGCCGGTCGGACATGAAGTCCATGGCCCAGACGTCGTTCGCGCCGCAGGCGTCCGACCGGCCAGAGCGGTATCGGCAGGCCCGCCGCCAGCGCGGCGCCCTGGTTCGGATCGACAGGCCTTCCTCGCTTTAGAGCCGGTACGTGCGCTTGTGATTGATCTCTCAGCCTTCCCGGCGCAGCAGCACGTGCAGACGACGGTCCCCGTAGCGCACGCGCGCCTCCGCCAGCTCGTTCAAGCGCGTCCGCAAAGGGGCCTGTGGATCGCGGCGCAATCGGCGCCGATGGGACGACCGGTTGAAGCCGCCCGCCTGGACGGCCCGCCGCTCGCCGACGCCGAAGGTGGACTGAAACCAGTCCGCGGCGGCACGGCGTGCCTAGGGCCTCGCCACTTTCGGCGCAGGCCGTCCTGCAGCATTTCCTTGTCGAGGCTCAGATCGGCCACCAGGCGCTTGAGCTTGCCGTTCTCGTCCTCGAGCTGCTTCAGGCGTCGGATCTCGGCCACGCCCATCCGGGCGTGGACCTTCTTCCAGCGATACGCTGCTCGGCGCGGCCTGGGACCGGTGGCGGCTAGCGCCTCGCCTTCCGACACGCCAGTTTCGACTATGATCGATCCACTGGTTCGATCGCTTCACATCTCAACTGCGACGGATCTCGCCGACGGCCGTCCCGCATCGGCCTGCCTGAGCACGAAGGCGATCGGTTCGTCGGTGAAGCGTTCTTCGGCATCTGGGCATTCCTCCCTTTCGAGGATCATGCCCGAAATCTCGCATCTCCATCGGACCAGATTCACGGGGAAGGACCTATCGCCGGACCGGAGAACCCGTCAGGTCGCCTGCGCCGCGGTCACGGGTCCGCGCGCGGCTTGAAGTTCGGGGGGCGGTCGAGCCAGGGATCTCCGCCGGCGACGAGATCGCGGCCGAGCCGGTAGAGCGCGCGCATGTAGTCGGTGTCGAAAGGCTCCGCGGCGACCGCGTCGAAGCTTCTGGGTATCCACATGACGTTGAAGTCCACCGAGTCCCGCTGCGCGATCGCGTAGATCTTGTAGAGGTCGCCGGCGCCGGAGCCGCCGATCAAGCTCGACACCGCCTTGCCGGCGATGTCGATGACGCCCAGATCGACCGGTTCGTAGGGCTTTTCGAGCGAGTTGTTGATGATCACGTAGAGCGTTCGGTCGATCCGGTGGCCGAACTCGCGGTCGATCTCCGCCACCGGCAGTTCCGGGCTGAAGAGCATGACCTGCTGGGTGGCTCCGCCGTCGACATGGACCTCGTCGTAGGTTCGGCCGTCCGCCTGGACCACGGGGATCACGATGGGAGGAAACACGGCGGGGATGGCCGAGGAGGCGCGGATGACGTCTTGGATGAGCTTGAGCGCCTGGGGATGGCCGGAGCGCGCGATGCCGGTGACGTTCCACATCACCGGGCGGGACGCATCGAGGTTGGTGGTGCCGATGAGCAGGATGCGGCCTCGGTCCGCCTCGCGGGCGAGCGCATCGAGGACGGCCTCGTTCACGTAGGCGTCCACCAGTCCCGAATAGAGGGAGGTGTCGGAGATGGCCGCGCCGCCGGTGAAGATGGATAAGGGCGACGGCTCCAGCAGGTCGGCGGTCGAGTACTGCGTGTAAAGCTCCCTCAGCTGCGCGTCGTAGCCGGGGCCCAGAAAGGCGAAGAGCGCGATGATCGCGCCGGTGCTGACGCCGGTCACGATGTCGAATTCGGGCCGGTCGCCGCGATCGGACCAGCCGGCCAGGACGCCGGCTCCGAAGGCCCCCGCCGCGCCGCCGCCGGAGAGCGCGAGCGCGACTTCCTGCAGCGGCGCGCCGCTGGCGAGGGCGTCGGCGTGCATGACGCGCGCCCGATCCAGCAGGTCCGTCTTGAGCGCCGCGACGTCGGCCTCGTCGACGCTGTCGCCCCAGGACCTTATCAGCCCCGGTATACCGTAAGGCGCGGCGCCGTCGATGCGCGCTTCGTCGATCGGCTCGCGGGACTCGGCGGCGCAGGCGGCGAGCAGCGCGAGGGCGAGGAGCGGTGCGGAGCGGAGCTTCATGCGGCGGCTTCCGCGACCCGGCCTCTGGGACGGAGCAGCGCGCGGCAAAGCGGCGGGACGACCAGCAGCGTCAAGGGCGAGGCGGCGACCAGGCCGCCGATCATCATGGTCGCCATAGGCTCGAAAAGGGCGCCGCCGGCAAGCGCCATGGGCGCCAGACCGAAGATCGTCGTGAGCGAGGTGAGCATGATCGGCTTCGCCCGCGCCTTCGCCGCCGCGACGATGGCCTCGTCGAGCGGCGCCGTCTCGCGCTCGATGTCGATCTGGTTGATGAGCACGATGGCGTTGTTGATGATGATGCCCATCAGGGACATCAGGCCGAGCATGGCGAAGAAGGACAGCGGCTGGCCGGCGGCCAGCATGCCGAACGGCGCGCCGATGACGACGAGGGGAATGGTCAGGAACGTCGCCGCCGCCCGCCGGAACGAGTTGAACTGGAAGACCAGAGCCGCCAGCATCACGCCGAGGGCGAGCGGCATGTTGCCGCCCATTTGATCGTTCACGTCGGCGCTGTCCTGAAGCTCTCCGGCGATGGCGATCGCGTAGGCCGGGCCGAGGTCGAGCCCGTCGAGGGTCGGCTGCATGCGATCCAGCGTCTCCTGCGCGCTGAGCCGCAGGCTGCGGCCGGATATGGTGATGCGGCGCACCTGGTTCTCCCGCCGGATCTCCGAGAACTCGAGCTGGGGCGAGAACGTCGCCACTTGATCGATGGCGATCAGCCGTCCTTCGGCGGCGACGGTGAGGTTGGCGAGGTCCTCGACGCTGTCCCGTCCGCCCACCTCCGCCCGCAGGACGATCGGGATCTGAGCGTCGTCCTCCCGGTAGACGGAGTACTGGGTGCCGCTGAAATAGGCGGCCATCACGTCGGAGATGTCGCGAGAAGTGACGCCGAACTCGCGCGCTTGGTCCTGGGCGATGTCCACCACGACCTTGAGGACCTTGTCGCCCCAGTCGTTCTCATTCTTGACCACCTGCGGCAGCTCGCCGAAGGCCGCCTCCACCTTTGCTGCGGCGGCGAGCAGGACGTCGGCGTCGGGACCGAAGATCTCGACGTCGACGATCCCGGACTCGGAGCCGCCCTGCGGCAGGCGGGTGACCCGGAAGCGGGCCTCGGGGAATTGCTCGAGGAACATCCGGCGGGAGCGCGCGGCGACGTCGTCGACCACCTCGAGGCTGGCGACGTTGACGTGGAAGAAGGCGCTGGAGGGGTCCGGGTCGTTGGGATTGAGCCCCAGGTTGAAGCGCGGGCCGCCGTCGCCGACATAGACCGTGCTGTTCAGAACCTCCGGGTTCGCGGCGCCGTCGGACAGCCAGGCCTGCACGCGGCGGGCGACGCTTTCGGTTTCCGAGATCGCGGCGTCCTTGGGAAGATCCATGTAGATCAGGTAATCGGCGCGCCCGCTGAACGGAAACATCTCCGACTTGAGCCTGGAGAACTGGCTGGCGCTGCCGGCCACCGCGAGCAGAGCGAGCACGGCGACCGGCAGGCCGAAGGGCAGCATCCGGCGAAGGACGGCGCCGTAGGCCCGCTTCATCCAGCCCTCCTGCGCCCCGCTCCGCCGGCTGGGCCGAAGGATCTTGGTGCACAGATAGGGAAGGATGTAGAGCGCCGTGATCCAGGAGCCGAGGAGCATCGCCGAGACGACCGCGCCCAAGGAGAACGCGAACTCGCCTTCGACGCCGTCCATCAGCAGCATCGGGAGGAAGGCGGAGACCGTGGTGATCGACGCGACGCCCAGCGGCACCACGAATTGCGACCCGGCCGAGGTGGCCGCGTCCTGCGGGCTCATCCCCGCGTCGATGCGGTTGCCTATGTCCTCGACGACCACGAGACCGTTGTCGACGAGAAGGCCGAGCGAGATGATCACCGCGGCGATCGACACCTGCTCGATGTCGACGCCGATGAACCCCATCGCGGCGAGGGCGAAGCAGATCGTGAACGGTACGATGCAGGCGATCACCAACGCGCTGCGGAAGCCCAGGAAGACCAGCATCACCAAGAAGACGACCGCGAAGGTCTGGGCCACGTTTTCCAACGCGTTGTTGACGGAGTCGGTGACCACGGCTTCCTGGAAGGTGGAGATGTCGAGGGCGATGCCGATCGGCTGCCGGGCCTCGAACGCGTTAAGCGCGTTCCGCAGCCGCGTCCCGAGGTCTTGGATATCCGAGCCCGACGCCATTTCGATGGCGGCGACGATGGCCGGCTCGCCGTCGAAGAAGACCGGCGTCTCCTTCGGGTCGACATAGCCGCGGCGCACCTCGATCAGGTCCGACAGGCGCACGAAGCCCGCGAGGCCGTCGACCTTGGTCAGGACCTCTCCGATCTCCTCCACGCTTTGCAGATCGCCGTCGGCTTCGAGCACGATCTTGGTGCCGCCCGCGTCGATCTCGCCGGCGGGCAGGATTACGTTCTGCGCCTGCAGATCGTCCAGCAGCCGCTGCATCTGCACGCCGACCGCGGCCAGCTTGCGAACGTCCACCTCGAGCCACACGCGCTCATCCTGCACGCCGTGGAAGTTGACGGTGGTCACGCCGTCCACGCGGAAAAGCGCCGTGCGCAGATCCTCCGCGACGTCCTCGAGCTCCGCCAGCGAAAAGCCGTCGCCGGTGATCGCGACCGTCGCGATGGCCACGTCGCCGTAGTCGGTGTTGACCAAGGGCGCCTCGGCGCCTTCCGGCAGTTCCGGCGCCACCGCCTGCATCTTGTTGCGCAGATCCTCCCACGCGTCGGAGATGTCCTCTCCGTAGATCGTGTCGTAGAGGTCGACGTAGAAGAGCACCTGGCCGGTCGTGATGACCGCCTCGATGTCCTCGACCTCCCCGATCTCGCGGATCTTTCGTTCGATCGGAACGGCGAACAGCTCTTCCATCCGCAGGGGCGACATGCCGTCGAAGGCGGCGGCGACGACCGCCGTGCGGATGGTGATCTCGGGGTTCTCGCGCTTGGGGATGGAGACGTAGGACAGCGCCCCCATGGCGAGGATCGCCAGCATCATCAGGACGGTGAAGCGGCCCTTTTCCAGGCCGAAGCGGGTCAGAAGGTCCATCTCAGCGCGTCTCCCGCTCCGGCAAAGGGCGGACCTGCATGCCGTCGCGCAGGAAGGCCACGCCTTTGACGGCGACCTGCTCTCCGGCTTCCAGACCGTCGATGACGAGGAACTCGTTTCCCCGGATGCCGGCCATCTTGACCGAGCGCGTCCGCACCGTGGAGGTCGGCGGATCGAAGACGAAGACCTCGAAGTCGATGATGTCGTTCGGCCCGGCCTGTTCGGGCAGCTCTCCCCTCGGAACGGCGGCGGAGATGGGAACGAGGAAGCCGCCGGCCATGGGAACCTCGAACTCGAACGCCACTTCCACGGCCATGCCGGCCTTGATCAGCGGCGACGCGTCCTGCAGGCGCACCACGACGGGAAAGGCGGAAACGGTGTCGGCGCGCTCGCCCAGCTCGCTGACCACCGCCGCGAGCCTGACGGTCGGATCGTCGGCCAGACGCACCGTCGCGGGCGTGCCCACCACCAGGCGGCCGACCACGTCGAAGCTTGCGGTGAAGGCGACCTCGAAATCCGCTTGCTGGTAGAGAGAGAGCACGGTCTGGCCGGCCGAGACGGTCGCGAAGCTATCGACCTCGATGGCGTCGACGACGCCGGCGAATGGCGCGTAGAGCCGGGCGTCCGCCAGATCCTCCTCGGCCGCGGCGAGGTTCTTCTGCGCCTGGGTGAGCTGCGCCCGACGCTGCGCCGCCTCGGTGCGGTCTTCGTCGCGCCGCACGACGGTCACCGCCCCTCGCGCCAGCAGCTGCTCGGACCGCTGCAGATCGTCTTCGGCCTGAGCGAGCGTGGCTTCGGCCTCCTCCACCGCAGCTCTTCGGTTCTCCACCACGGTCTGGAACTGATCGACGTCGAGGGAGGCGAGCAGCTGCCCCTCGCTCACCCGCTCGCCCACGTCCAGGGCGATGCGGCCGAGCCGTCCGCCGACTTCGAAGCCCAAGACGTTGACCTCCGCCGGCTCGAGGACGCCGGGATAGCGCCGGACGGTGGTTTCGGCGACCTCGGAGACTGTGCGCGTGATCAGGCCGCGGATCGGGGCGTCTTCCTCGGCGCTCTCCTCCTCCGGGAAGCAGGCGGCGAGGAGCAGCGGCAGAGCGGCGGCGGCCAGCAGGCGCGCGAGGGTTGAGGTTTTCATCGCGCGTTCCAAATGCTTGCGGGTCGTCACGCTGAAAGCAGCCTAGCAACGGCCGTCGCGACGGCGGCAGGACGCTTCGCGCAGAAAACCGGACCTTTCGCGCCACCCATGACGGGCCAGACCAACCACCGGAACGTGATCTCCACGACCATCGCCTTCGCGCTGTCGCGCGGGATGAGCATGGAGGAGATCGAAGCGGCGATCGGCTACGACCGGACTGTGCTGGACGATCCCGAAGGACGGCTGGACGACCGCATCCCGCATCGCATCTGGGTCGCGCTGAACCGCCGCGGCAGTCCGAAGGACGCGCCCTGCATCGAAGCGGCGCGCGGGGCCACCTTCCTGGCGCTTTGCGGGCTGGCGGAAGGCGTTCAGTTCGCGCCGACGCTGCGGGACGCGGTGGTGTTTCTGGCCCGCAACGGCCCTCATCTCGCCGACCGCCTGGACATCGACCTGGTGGAGGAGCCGCGGGGACTGCGCCTGACGACGACGCATCCCAACGACGTTCTCGACGAAGGCCGCGTCGGGGAGGTAGGCGCCGCGCTCGTCGTGCGCCTGATCCGGGAGATCCTCGGCTTTCCCCAGGCGGTCATCGAGGTCGAGATCGGCTACGCGCCGCTGGGCCCGCCGGAAGCCTACGCCGCCTTCTTTCGCTGCCCCATCGGCTTTCACGCCGGCCGGCACTCCGTGCTGATTGCCCGAGAGGCGCTCGCCCGCCCGAACAAGTCGGCCCAGCCGGCGCTGTTCAAGCTGGTGGAGCATCAGTTCGCCCTGAGCCTCGAGCGGCTGCGGCGAGGACGGCCCCATCCGGATCTGCTGCGGCTCAAGCAAGCCGCCGCGCAGGCGGCTGCGGGCGGCGACTACCGCGTCGCCTCGGTCTGCGAGCGCGCAGGCATGAGCGAACGCACGGCGCAGCGGATCGCCGCGGCCGACGGAACGACCGTCGGCGCCCTGATCGCGGAGAACCGCCGCGCGGCGGCGGAAACGCTTCTTCTGGAAAGCGCGATGTCGATCGAGGCGATCGCGGCGGTGGTGGGGTTCTCCGACGATCGGGCGTTTCGACGAGCGTTCCGCCGTTGGACGGGCCGCAGCCCGTCGAGTTTTCGACGTGTTTCGGGGCGGCGGCGAAGGTAGGTCCGCATCGGCGTCGAGCGGACCGCTGGTGGCTCAGCGTCTTTTGTCGATGAGGTCTTTGGCGTCAGCACCGTCGAGTTTGCACGGTGCGAGGCTTGCGGTGCAGGCCACCTGGCCGGGTCGCGCGTCTGATCGGTCTTCCCGCTTGCGCCTGATGCTGTTACCCGTGGCGTCGCTGTTTAGGAACCCTCTGCAATGACTGAGCAAATCGATGCCGGCGCCGGGTGGAAATCGGGAATGACGGAACCGGTCGATGGTCCGGACATGGCCGCGCGAGTGAAGGAGCTTGGCGTCCTCGACGCCTCACGCCTGTCGGTCGCGCCCATGATGGACTGGACCGACCGTCACTGCCGCGTCCTTCACCGTCGCCTGTCGTCGCGAGCGCTGCTCTACACTGAGATGGTCGTCGCCTCGGCCGTGGTGCGGGGCGATGCGGCGCGACTGCTGCGCTGGACGCCGGAGCGCGAGGGCGTCGTGGCGCTGCAGCTCGGCGGATCCGACCCGGCGGTGCTGGCCGAGGCCGTGCGGATCGCCTGCGGCTTCGGCTACCACGAGATCAACCTCAACGTCGGCTGCCCGTCGGACAAGGTCCGCGACGGTCGCTTCGGCGCGGTGCTGATGCGCGAGCCGGCGCTGGTCGCCGAATGCCTGGCCGCCATGATCCGCGCCTCCGCCGCCGAGGGCGGGCCTCCCGTCACCGTCAAATGCCGGATCGGCGTCGACGAGCAGACCCCCGGCGACGTGCTTCCGGACTTCATCGACCGCTGCGCCGACGCGGGCGTGCGCCAGGTGACGATCCATGCCCGCAAGGCCTGGCTGAAAGGGCTCAGTCCGAAGGAGAACCGGCAGGTCCCGCCCCTGGACTACGACCTGGCGCGGGAGATGAAGGCGCGACGCTCCGACCTGTCGATCGTTTTGAACGGCGGGATAGACGCGCTGAGCGCGGCGGAGGCGCATCTGGCTCAGGGCTTCGACGGCGTCATGATCGGGCGGGCGGCCTATCACGAGCCCGGCGCGATCCTCGCCGCGGCCGACAGGCGCGTCTTCGGCGCGCCCGGCCCGGACGCGGACGAGGTCGCCGCCGCGCTGGCCATGATGCCTTACATCGACGCCGAGCTGGCGGGCGGAGAAAAGCTCCACCGCATCACCCGGCACATGCTCGGCCTTTTCAGCGGCCGCCGCGGGGCGCGCGCCTGGCGCCGCATCCTCAGCGAGGGCGCGCGGGGGCCCGGAGCCGGACCGGAGCTGATCGAGCGCGCGTTGGCGGAGGTCGCGCAACTGGCAGCGTGACCGCGGCTCCCAGCCTGCCGGCCGCGTCGGAGCGGCTGGAAGCCGCCGGCTGAACACGTCCTCAGCTAGACGCATGTCGTTTCGCTGGCGTGGCGGCCGCAAAAACGTGGTCGGATCGGGCGGTCGACCCCTCAACACTTGCGATCCTGCCCCGCAAAAGCGGACGGGGATAGGCCGCGATGCGCTGTGTCGGCCGGTGAACGGCAGTCTGTCCCGGAACTCGGCCTCCGGGAACTACGGAAGCCTCCGAGGCAAGCGAAGAGATCGCGGCACGCTTCGTCGCGGGAGGCGCGCCGTAGGCGCCGCCGCTGTCGTTGTGCACGGCGCGGATGTTGGAGAGACGGGCACGGTTCGCCGCCGCGAGCCGGCTCTAAGGTCGCCGCCGCCGTGCAAAACGGCCCCTTCTCGGCGACCGCGAAGCGGTTTCCTGCCGGGCAAAGGCTGGACGAGATACCGAACGCCCGTCGGATCACGCGAACAGGCGGGGCGTCGCGGGCTCATCCGCTGCTCGGCAGGCAATTGCGGCGCGATCGCCGAGCGGGGACGAACCGGACCTTCGCCGGCCGGCCGCCCCGAAGATGAGCGCCGTTGTTTTCCGAATGTCGCGCTCCATCCGCGCCCGAGCCAGGTCCCGCTTCAGCCGCCTTCGACCCCGTCTCTTGGACCCATGGCTTTCCAAGGGCTCCGTCACAGCGGCGAGGTCCACCGAGAATGGGGCCTGCGACGGCGGGAAGGAACGCCGGGCAGGCCCC
>JBCCPD010000074.1:0-12063 GCA_039025075.1 Pseudomonadota bacterium
CCACGTCGGCGACCGACGGGGCGAGCCGCTGCACCAGCAAGGCCTTGGAGCGCACGGCCATCATCAGGGCCTGGGCGGCGCGGGGACCGGGGCCGAACGCGACGATGCCGTCTACGGCGGAGGAGGCCCCGTCCTCGCCTGGGCGGGCGGAGCGGACGAGCTTCAGGATCGCCTCCACCACGCTTTCGCCGACAGGCATGCGGCGGACCAGCTTCTGCGCCTCGATGAGGTCGTCCGAAGCGAAGACGGGCGAGGCCTCGGCGTCGTCGATGCCGGTGGTGGCGACCAGGATCGCCCGCTCGGCGTCGAGGGTCGGGTAGTCGACGTCCACCTGCAGCAGGAAGCGGTCGAGCTGCGCCTCGGGCAGCGGATAGGTGCCCTCCTGCTCGATCGGGTTCTGGGTGGCGAGCACGTGGAACGGCTTCGGCAGCGCCCGGTTCTCGCCCGCCACGGTCACCGTCTTCTCCTGCATGGCCTGCAGAAGCGCGGACTGGGTGCGGGGGGAGGCGCGGTTGATTTCATCCGCCAGCAGCACCTGGCAGAAGATCGGGCCTTCGATGAAGCGGAAGACGCGGCCGCCGCCGTGGTCGGCCTCTTCGAGCACCTCGGCGCCGAGAATGTCCGCCGGCATCAGATCGGGCGTGAACTGCACCCGCCCGGCGTCGAGTCCCATGACCCGGCCCAGCGTCTCCACCAGGCGGGTCTTGGCGAGGCCCGGCGCGCCGACCAGCAGGGCGTGGCCGCCCGAAAGGAGAGCGTTGAGGGCCAAGTCGACGACCGTCTCCTGGCCGATCACCCGCTTGGCGATCTCCGCCCGAGCGCTGCCGAGGTCCCGGCCCACCGCCTCGATACGCTCCACCAGCTGATCGGCGTCGGTTTCGGTCATGAAATTCTCCGGGATCGAGGCGTCGCGGCCGGGGCAATCGGGCCGTCGCCGAGGACAAGCTGGGCCGGGCGCGGATTCGGTCGCGCGCGGCGGACTTCAAAAGGGTATGGCACAGGTCTAGCTTGTCCACCGGCGCTCGATCGAAGGGGCCATGGGAAAGAGGCGACGCGATGGCGGCGGGCGATCAACAGAGCGAGAGCGAGGCGCCGAACGCGGAGAGCCTGGCCGGCGCGATAAAGAAGGCGGCGAAGAAGGGTCCGCCGCCGGTGCACCTGTGGAACCCGCCCTTCTGCGGCGATCTGGACATGCGCATCGCCCGAGACGGGACCTGGTGGTACCTGGGAACGCCCATCGGCCGGCCGGCGCTGGTGAGGCTCTTCGCCTCGGTGATCCGCAAGGACGACGACGCCTATTTCCTGGTCACGCCGGTGGAGAAGGTGGGCATCACCGTCGACGACGCGCCCTTCGTGGCGGTCGACTTCCGGGTGGAGAGCGGCGCGGAGGGCCCGCGCCTCATCTTCACCACCAACGTCGCCGACGAGACCGAGGCGGGGCCGGAGCATCCGATCCGCGTGTCGCGCGATCCGGAGACAGGGGAGCCGTCGCCCTACGTGCATGTGCGCGCCGACCTCGAAGCGTTGATCGATCGCAAGAGCTTCTACCGGCTCGTGGACCTGGGGGAGCATGAAGACGTGGACGGGGCGTCCTGGTTCGGCCTTCGCTCCGGCGGGGTTTTCTTTCCGATCCTGCCCTCTGCGGAACTCGACGTCTGACGCGCTGGTCCATTTAGAGGCGAGCGCGGGACGCGCGACGCGCGTCTCAGGGCCGGATCGCGCGCGTCCTGGGCGGTCGAGCGCTCGCGACGCTTGCTCCGTCCTCGGCGTTGCTCTTATGGAACGGGCATGGACCCGCATGCCGTAGACCTGACGACGCTTCGCGCCGCCGTGCTGCATGGGCGCCGGGGCGCGAGCTCCGACTATGACCTGCATCCCGAGCTGCGCGCGGCCCTGTCCCCTGGCCGGGCGCTGCGTCAGGCGGCGGTGCTCTGTCCGGTGGTCGATCGGGGCGACGGGCTGCGCGTGATCCTGACCCGGCGGGCAGACCACCTGCGCCAGCACGCGGGACAGGTCGCCTTTCCCGGCGGGCGCAAGGACCCAGGCGACCCGAGCTTGCGCGACGCGGCCCTTCGCGAGGCTCATGAGGAGATCGGCCTCGCCCCCGACCGCGTCGACGTTCTGGGGGAGATCGACGGGCACGAGACGGTCACGGGCTTTTCGGTCACGCCCTTCGTCGCCCTGGTGGACCCGCGCTTCGCGCCGGAGCCGGACCCTTCGGAAGTGGCGGAGGTGTTCGAGCCGCCGCTCGCCTTCCTGATGAACCCGGCGAACCACCGAAAGGACTTCCGCATGGTCAAGGGCGTGAAGCGCAGCTTCTACGCAATGCCGTGGGAGGGGCGCTACATCTGGGGGGCCACCGCGCGCATGCTGGTAGGCCTGTCGGAGCGGGTCGCCTCGGTCTCCGAACGCGACGGAACGGCTTGGCAGGTCGGCGAGCATGGCTGAGCTGACGCTGACCGACGGCGGAGGAGACCAGGCGCGGCGGGTGGAGGCCGGCTGGCTCGCCTCGGCCGCCGCGCGCCAGGTGGCGGCCGCCCTGGCCGCCGGCGGGGCCGAGGCGCTGTTCGTCGGCGGATGCGTGCGCAACGCCTTGATCGGCGCGGCGGTCGCCGATCTCGACATGGCCACCGACGCGCCGCCCGCCGAGGTGCAGGCCTTGCTGGAGGCCGCGGGCATTCGGCACGTGCCGACCGGCATCGAGCACGGCACCGTAACGGCGCTCGTCGACGGTCGCGGCGTGGAGATCACCACCTTCCGCAAGGACGTGGAGACCGACGGTCGGCGCGCCGTCGTCGCCTTCGGAGGCACGCTGGAGGAGGACGCCGCGCGCCGCGATTTCACGCTCAATGCCCTCTATGCCCGGCCGGACGGAGAGGTGCTGGATCCGCTGGGGCACGGATTGGCGGATCTGGAGGCGCGGCGCATCCGCTTCATCGGCGATCCGGCGGCGCGGATCGAGGAGGACCGTCTGCGCATCCTGCGCTTCTACCGGTTTCATGCGCTTTACGGCGAGGCCCAGCGAGGGCTGGACGCCGCCGGCCAAGCGGCCTGCGCCGCCGCCGCCGCCGGGGTCGAGGCGCTGGCGCGGGAGCGGATCGGGGCCGAGATTCGCAAGCTGCTGGCGGCGCCGGATCCGGGCCCGGCGCTCGCCGCGATGGCGGAGGCGGGCGTTCTGGCGCGGACGCTGCCCTCCGCCTCGCTCGACGCGCTGGGGCGGCTGGCGGCGGCGGAGGCCTTGTCCGGCGCGGCCCCCGATTGGAAGCGGCGGCTGGTCGCGATGGGCGTCGCGCCGGACGATGCGGCGGAGCGGCTGCGCCTGTCGCGCGCGGATCTGCGGGCGCTGAGGTCGATCCTGGCGGCCAAGGAAGAAGAGCGCCCCCCTGGCCAAAACGCCTATCGACATGGCGCGGAAGCGGCGCGCGACGCGGCTCTGCTGACCGCCGCGGCGGCCGGCGCGCCGCCGCCCAAGGCGCTGCAGCGCGAGGTCGCGAAGGGCGCGACGCAGGAATTTCCTGTTTCCGCGGAGGACCTTGTCGCGCGCGGCATGAAGCCGGGCAAAGCCCTCGGCGCGCGTCTGGCCAAGCTGGAGGAGGCTTGGCTCGACAGCAATTTCCGCCTGACGCGCGGGGAGATGCTGGACGGCTAGGCGCCGCCTTCGCTCGCGTCGAGGCGGGCGACGCGGGCGGCCTCCTCGCGCCACCAGAGGCGCTGGGAGAGGCGGCGGCGCAAGGGAGTGTCGGTGTCCTCGGGCGCGTTTTCGATATAGCGGACGGCCTCGTCGCGGCCGTCGCCGGCGAGGCCTTGGAGATAGGCTTCGGCATGCGGAAGGCTGAAGGATTCTCCGTGATGGTCCAGATAGTTGGACGTCACGTCGGTCCACACGGCCCCGGCGGCGCCCGAGGCCTCGCACCAAGCGCCGACCTGCTGGGCCGACCGTCCTTCGCCGCGGCCGGAGCGGGCGCACCAGACGCCGATCATCGCCTCAGGCGCCCGTTCCCTGGCGGCGAGATCGGCGCGCGCGGCGAAGGGGTCGTCGCGGCGCGAGGCGATGGCATGGGTGGGGCACGGGGCTCCGTGGTCGAGGTCGATGCAGACGGCGAGGCCCATCTTGCGCTTGACCGAAACGCGGGAGAATTCGAGCGGCAAGGAGGGGCCGGCGCCCATGCGCCAGGGCCCCGCGACCTTGGGGGCGAGATCGTCGAGATCCCAGATCAGGGAGCCCCAGCCGATGACGTAGACAGGGCCGCGCATGCGTCGGGCTTTCGTCGGGTTTCGGTCGGGCTTGTGTCGGGTTTTGAGCGGGCTCGGGTCAAGCCCGCGTCGGGACGCGGGTCGGGTTCGCGTCGGGCGCCTGCCGGGCAAGCGTCGGGCTTTTGTCGGGCATGTGTCGGGCGAAGGCGTGAAATCCAGGCGGACTTCGAGCCCCGTCCGCCCGCGTCAACGATTTCGAAACGAATCGCGGCTACAACTGGAGAGGCTGGAGAGCGGTCTCGAACGCGGCGTTTCGGTCGGAGCGGTTCTTGGCGGAATTTCTGCAATCGGCGTTTGCGTCGCGTCGCGTCCGCTTTGCCCGCGCCGTCAGAAGGCTTCAAGATCGTAGCGGCGCCGCTTGGGGCGCGGCGGATCACGGCGATCCAAGGCGCACAGGGTCTCGGACGGGTCTAGGCGCAAGCGGTCTGGTCGGGGTAAAGGCGCAGGCCGCCTGGGGTTGACCGAGAGGCAGACGGTCCGTGGCCGGCCAAGGCGAAGGCCGCTTCCGGCTCCGCACGGTGCCAGCGGCTCACCGCAAGGCGCTTTCCGCCGTCGAGGATTGGATCGGGCAGGCTATCGACGGGACGCAGCGCGTCGGCAGCCGTGCCGAGGGCTAAGTCGAGGGCGATGCCGCGAAAGCTCAGCCCGATAGGGCCGAGGACCAGCGCGATATGAACGGCCGAGGACGCCCGATCGTCCAAGGCCTCCATATCGCCCGTCCCGGACGCGGCGGCTGGGGCGGCGCGCACCCGCGAGAGCGACACAGCGACAGAGCGGCGCGATGTCAACATCCTTCCCCTCGACGAAAATGCCTCACCTCCGACAAAGGCACGCGACTGCGCGTCGCGATCCGATGACCTTCCACGCATCGCATCCGTGCCGGGTCGCACGCGTCGACCGAGGAGGGGAAGGTCTTTCCGCTCGAGGAAGAAGCCCTTGCCTTCGGCAGGGGACCGCAACGGCGCGTCGCGATCAGAAGGCCCTCACCGCATCGGTCGGCGCCGAAGCGCGCGCATCGACCGAGTGGGCGAAGGTCTTTCCCCTCGAGCGGGAAGTTCTCGCCTTCGGCAAGGGACCGCGAGGACGCGTCGCCGCAAGAAGGCCTTCAGCGCATCGAACCTGTGCCAGGTCGCCCACATCGATCGAGCAAGCCAAGCCTCTCCCCTTTGCGCAGCAATCCTCGTCTCCGGCAAGGGCCCGCAACGGCGCGCCGGGATCAGACGACCTTCACCGCATCGCATCCGTGCGGCGTCGCCCGCATCGACCGAGCGGCCGTTCGATCGGGGCGTCGACGGAAGCCAGAGGGACGCGACGCTTGGTCAGGTCCGGCGCGCGCCTCGCAGCAGAGCGCCGAGGCCCAACGCCAGCAGCGCCGCGGAGGCCGGCAGGGGCACCTCCCCGCTCGGGGGCGTCGGGTCGAAATCGTCTCCGGCGCCGACGAAGACCCGGACCGTGTAGTCGCATCCGGGCCCGGTGCAGTCGGCGAAAGCCACGCTGCTGCTGATCTGAAGACCCTCGTCCAGGATGGTCAATTCAAGCGGCAGCGGGTCGTTGGGCCTGACGACCGGCCCGAAGCAATTCGTCACGCCGGAGTACTCGCAGCTCAGCGCCAGAACGCTACCGCCGGGAGCGTTGGGGAAATCCACGTCGAGCAACCATTGCGTCGTGACCATCTCGCCCGGCGGCAGCACGAACTCGAGGAAATCGCGGTCCTCGACGCCGAGGTTTCCAATGAGGAAGTTCTCGCCGATTTCGAGCGTGAAGGGATCGGGCGTGGAAGGATCGTCGCTGAAGTCCCCTACTTCGACGAGGCTCAGCGCGCCGGCCGGCGACGCCAAGGCGAGCGCGGCGAAGGCGGCCGCAGCGATCACTCTGTTCATGCTGTTCCCCCTCCGCGGCGCTTTCCCTCGCGCGTTGTGTGAGTTGACATCACGGCAGGCAACCCGAACCCAGGATGAACGGGGGCGAAGCGGCGGAAGACGGCTCACTCCGCGGCGACGGCCTCCTCCGCGCGCTCCACCCGGCACGCCGAAAACTTGAACTCGGGGATCTTGCCGAAGGGGTCGAGCTGGGGGTTGGTGAGGACGTTGGCGGCGGCCTCGACGAAGGCGAAGGGGATGAAGACCATGTCCTCGGCCACGGCGCGGTCGGCGCGGGCGGCGAGCTCGATGGCGCCGCGGCGGGTGGTGACGCGCAGCATCTGCCCCGGCGCGAGGCCCATGAGCTTGAGGGTGCGGGGATGCAGAGCGGCGGCCGCCTCCGGCTCGAGGGCGTCGAGGGCGCCGGACCGGCGGGTCATGGAGCCGGTGTGCCAGTGTTCGAGGACGCGGCCCGTGGTCAGGATCATCGGATATTCGGCGTCCGGCGTCTCGGCCGGGGGCGTCACCTCGGCCGGCGTGAACTTGGCGCGGCCGTCGGCGCGGGGGAAGGCGTCGCCGAAGACCACGGGCTGGCCCGGATCGGTGGGGGAGAGCGACGGGTAGGTGACGGCGTGCTCGCCCTGCAGCCGGTCCCAGCTGATGTTGTCGAGGGAACCCATCGACAGCTTCATTTCGTCGAAGACGTCGCGGGGGGAGGCGTAGGTCCAGCCCAGGTCCAGGGCGCGGGCCATGTCGAGGAGGATGCGCCAGTCCTCGCGCGCCTCGCCGGGCGGCTGCAGCGCCTTGCGGCCCATCTGCACCTGGCGGTTGGTGTTGGTGACGGTGCCGTCCTTTTCCGGCCAGGCGGAGGCGGGGAGGATCACGTCGGCGAAGTTCGCCGTTTCGGTCAGGAAGATGTCCTGCACCACGAGATGCTCGAGCTTGGCGAGGCCGGCGCGGGCGTGCTCCACGTCCGGGTCGGACATGGCGGGGTTCTCGCCCATGACGTACATGCCTTTGATCTCGCCGGCGTTGATGGCGTCGATGATCTCCACCACCGTGAGGCCGGGCTTGGGGTCGATCTCCGCCCCGTTCCAGATCTTCCGGAACATCTCCCGCGCGCCTTCGTCGGCGACGGACTTGTAGTCGGTGAGGACCTGAGGGATCAGGCCGGCGTCGGAGGCGCCCTGGACGTTGTTCTGGCCGCGCAGCGGATGCAGGCCGGAGCCGGGGCGGCCGATCTGGCCGCAGAGCAGAGCGAGGGAGATCAGGCAGCGGGCGTTGTCGGTGCCGTGCACGTGCTGGGAGACGCCCATGCCCCAGAAGATCATGGCGCGTTCGGAGGCGGCGTAGGCGCGGGCGACCTCGCGGATCGTCTCGGGCTCGATCCCGCAGAGGGGGGCGACGCGTTCGGGCGGGAAGCCGCGGATGTGGCGGGCGAACGCGTCGAAGCCCTCGGTGAAGCCGGCGACGTAGTTTCGGTCGTGCAGCCCTTCTTCGACGATGACGTTCATGAGGCCGTTGAGCAGCGCCACGTCGGCGCCGGGGCGGAACTGAAGCATGCGCCAGGCGTGGCGGCGGAGGGCCTGGGCGCGGGGGTCCATGACCACGAGCTTGCCGCCGCGCTTGGCGAACTGCTTGAAGAAGGAGGCGGCGACGGGGTGGTTCTCGGTCGGGTTGGAGCCGATGACGATGGCGAAGTCGGCGTTCTCGATCTCATTGAAGGCGGCGGTGACGACGCCGCTTCCGACGTTCTCCATCAGCGCGGCGACGGAGGAGGCGTGGCACAGGCGCGTGCAGTGGTCGACGTTGTTGTGGCCGAAGCCGGTGCGGATGAGCTTTTGGAAGAGGTAGGCCTCTTCGTTGGAGCACTTGGCGGAGCCGAAGCCGGCGACGGCGCGTCCGCCATGGGCGGATTTGAGGCCTTGGAGGCCGCCGGCGGCTTTTCGCAGGGCCTCGTCCCAGGTGGCGACGCGGAAATGGGTCCATGGAGCGGAAGGATCGACGTCGAGGCCCTTTTCAGGCGCGTCGTCGCGGCGGATCAGCGGAACGGTGAGACGGTGGGGATGGGCGATGTAGTCGAAGCCGAAGCGGCCTTTGACGCAGAGCCGGCCTTCGTTGGACGGGCCGGGCGCGCCGTCGACCCAGGCGATGGCCTCGTCCTTGATCTTGAAGCTGACCTGGCAGCCGACGCCGCAGTAGGGGCAGACGGAGCGGACCTCGCGGTCGTAGGCGGCGCCGTCGCCCTGCCCGGCTTCGTCCAAAGCCGCGGCGGGCATGAGGGCGCCGGTGGGGCAGGCCTGGACGCATTCGCCGCAGCCGACGCAGGTGCTGTCGCCCATGGGGTCGGCGAAGTCGAAGGCGACTTGCGTGGTCCGGCCGCGGCCGGAGAGGGAGATGACGTCGTTGACCTGCACGTCTCTGCAGGCGCGCTCGCACAGGCCGCACTGGATGCAGGCGTCGAGGTTGACGCGCATGGCGACGTGGGAGTCGTCGAGGAGCGGGACCTTTTCGGCTTCGAGCGCGGGGAAGCGGGAGGCGGAGACGCCGGCGGCGTCGGCCATGTCCCACAGGTGGGAGGACCGGTCGTGGGCGGAGGCGCGCTCCGGCTGATCGGCGAGAAGGAGTTCGAGGACCATCGCCCGGGCCTTCGTCGCGCGGGCGCTGTCGGTGGTCACGACCATGCCGGGGGTCGGCTCGCGCAGGCAGGACGCCGCGAGGGTCCGTTCGCCCTCGATCTCCACCACGCAGGCGCGGCAGTTGCCGTCGGGGCGGCAGCCGGAGGCGGGCTTGTGGCACAGGTGCGGGATCCGGAGGCCGCGGCCGTGGGCGACCTCCCAGATCGTCTCGCCGGGGCGGGCGTCCACGGTCTCGCCGTCGAGGGTGAAGCGGATGGCCTCGGTCATGGCGTCGGTCATGGCTTCGGGGATCCCGGGGCTTCTCTGAGGGGCTCAGCATGCAACGGCATGCCGGGGCGTTGCAGCGGGAAATCGACGGACGAGAGCCGGTTTGCGGCGACGCGTGGATTTGCGATGCGCCTTATGCGACACCGTGTTCATCTTGGGATGGAAGGGGAACCGCAAGGACCCGATCGATTTTCGCCGCTGGACTGGCGATGGCGGCGGCGTCGCCGGCCGCCGCGCTCAACGTCTTTACGGTCTCTGGCTTCGGCACCGATTTCACGCCCTTTCTCACGGACAACGGCTTCGTGGCCACGCAGACGACTTCGGGCAGCTCGGAGGCCTCGGACGCGGCCTTTCTGGCCACGCAGGACGTGGTGATCTTGAAGCGCACCGACGGAACCCCGGAGATCGCGGATTGGGTTCAGCGCGGCGGCTTCCTGTTGACGGAGTGGCTCGGGTCGGCCTGGGCGCTCGACACCGTCTCGCTTCTCGACGCCGACGACGACGGAGGCAACAACATCGGCGAGGGCACGCCGATCTCCTTGACCGCGGCCGGGTTGGCGGCGGGCCTGGGCGCCGGACAGCCCGGAGGCCAGTGGAGCACCGAGCCCGCAGCGACCCAGTTCTTTCGGTTGTTCTCAAGCATCGGCCCGGGCGTGGACGTGCTTGCGACGCGTCCGGGCGGGATCGAGGTGATCTTGGGCGGCGCATCGGGCGACGGCTACGTGTTGATCGGCGGCTGGGACTGGCAGGATCAACAGTACGACGTCGGCGACGGCCTCGACGGCAACGAGCGATTTCTGCTGAACGCCCTCGGCTATGCGGAACGCTTGTCGACGCCGCAGGACCCGAGCGCCGAGATCCCGCTGCCTGCGGCCGCGCCGCTAGCGGCGCTGGGCTTCGGCGCCTTGGCCTGGATGGGGCGTCGACGCCGAGGGTGAGCGTTCGCGCGGCGCCGCGGAGCGAGGGCCGTCCCGGCGGGACGGCCTTTCCGCTTTCCTGCGCCGGCGTTCGACCTTTCGGCGCCGTTGATGCAGGTCAAGGCAGATCGCCGCGGCGGGCGGCAGGTTACTGGCATCAACAATTGCGGAGCGCGTCCGACATGCAGCTCTATGACCGGCTACCTCACCGGATCGCCCGTCTGGCCTCGTTGGTCGGCTCGGCGATTTCAGACGTCCATTTGGGCCGCTTCGGGCTGAACCGCGACGAGTGGCACGTGCTGTGCGCCGTCGGCGAGGCGGAAGGGCGGCCGACGCGGGTCGTGGCCGAGCTGACGGGTCTGGACAAGGTCGCCATCTCCCGCGCCGCGACGGGGCTGGAGGATCGGGGCCTGATCCAGCGGCGCGAGGACCGGACGGACCGGCGCATCAAGATCCTGCATCTGGCCCCCGAGGGCCGCGAGACGCTGGAGGCCGCGGCCGAGCAGATCGCGACGCGGGAGGCCTTTCTGCTGGACGGGCTGGACCCGCTGGAGCGGTCGATGCTGGACCAGGTGATGGGGAAGCTCGACGCGCGGGCGCAGGCGCTGATGGACGGAAGGGCGCCGTTGAGCGCGGCGGCGCGGGCGGCGGCGATGGAGGCCGCGGCGGTCCCCGACGATGGGGCCGAGACGGAGCCGGCCGCCGCCTTTCACTGACGCGGCGAGGCCGAGGCGGGACGGCGCGCGGCCGGCCCCGACGGCGGATCGAAGGATCGGACGCGGATCGCCGAGGGCGGTCCGCGTTTTCGCGTCCGAGGACCGGCTAGGCGGTTCGGCCTGGGGCGGGCTCGGTCTCCCGAGCGTGATTTCCCCGGAGGTCGGCGGCGGCCTAGGCTTTTGCGAGGTGCAAAGGAAGAGAGGGCGTGATGAAGCGTTCGGCTTTGATCCTGGTCGCGGGGCTGGCGGCGGGGTGCGCGGCCGGCGGAGGCGGCGGAGGCGCCTCGCTGGTCTTCGACGTGCGGCCGCTGAGCTCCTCCGACGAAGCGTTCGTCGCGAGCCGGGGCGCCGGGCAGCCGGCCGTGGTGATCGGCGGCGACGCGGCGGCCACGGCGGCGCGGCTGCGGCTGCCGCAGAAGCTGGGCGGCGGCGGGTTCGCGCCGGCGCAGGCGGGGGCCTCGGGCTCTCGGCTTGTATTCGCGTTCTCGGGACTGTCGCCCGAGGCGCTGTGCGCGAGCGCCGGGGGAGGCGACGGCGGCGGGGGCGAAGCTTCGGCCGCCTGGTGCCTGGACGGCCGGCCGCTCGCCTATGCGCGAGGGCGCGGAGCGGCGCTCGCCTCGCCCGACGCGCCGGGCTTCGAGGCGGCGGCGCGGCGCATGACCAACGCCATGCTGGCCCCGCTGCGCACCGGACGGCGCAGCTGAGGCGGGACGGCTAGATCAGGTCCTTGGGACAGACGAAGCGGACGCAGCGGGCGCCGCCCTTGGCGAGGTCGGCCCAGCGCTTGGCCTGAAGCTCCAGCACGGCGAGGGCGGCGGTAGGGAATTTCTCGTAGGCGCGCCGGCAGCCGCCGCTTTCCGATCCGTCCGACAGATGCCGCAGAAGGGCCGTGCTGCCGGGCTCGTGCCCGAGCAGCAGGACGGTCTGCGCTTCGGGGTCGGCGTCCTGGAGAGCGGCGCGGGCGGTGTCGGGATCAGCGTGGAAGAGGCGGTCGACGACGGTGGAGGCGGCCTTGAAGCCGCCCGAGGCGGCGAGGCGCGCCCAGGTCTGTTCGACGCGCACGGCGGGGGAGAGGAGGGCGTGATCGGGGGCCAGCCCCTCATCCGCAAGCCAGGCGCCCATCAGCGTGGCGGCCAGGCGCCCGCGGGCGTTCAGGGGGCGGTCGATGTCGTACTGATCGGGGTCGCCCCATGAGGACTTGGCGTGCCGCATGAGAATCAAGCGTCGCATCTGGTCCGGTCCCCCGGTCTGCCGAATCGCGCAGGAGCGTAGTCGAGGGATTTTCGATTCGTCCATCGCGCCGCTTGGGGCGTCGGATCAGGGGCGGGCGCGGACGAAGGCGGCGAGGTGGAAGGCGCCTTGGTCGGGCGCGTGGGCGTAGTCGGCGCCCACGGGACAGGCGCGGCGGGCG